>CAZDOZ010000042.1:5554-15583 GCA_964507175.1 uncultured Anaerolineae bacterium | reverse complement strand
ACGTGAGGGCTCCCGGGAGCGTTTCCGGGCCTTGGTTTGCTTCAAAAGCCCCAAAACGCTATCGTGGTTTAGGCACTCAGGGCGTCCCGCGGGCTTGTCCCGAGAAATAAGTAGCGAGATTTGTAGAGCGAGCAGTACTAAAGGGATATAGCACCCACAAAAAATAGGCCGGAGCGACCGCCCGGCCTGTTGTTCTACGTCTGGTTTCTCAATGGCTATTCCGAAGCAGCAGCTGCCTCTGCTTTTTCTTCCTCTATTTCCATCGCCACTAATGAAGGAGCAGGGCGTTTGCTCGCCCAAACAGCCCACGCCATTGCCGCCAGCATCAACAAGATGAAAATGACAATTGGAATGGTAAGGTGAGTGTACTTTACCACAATGGGCGCCACTATCAACGATACCAGGTTCATGACTTTGAGCATTGGGTTCAACGCCGGTCCAGCGGTATCCTTCAACGGATCACCAACTGTATCGCCTACCACGCTTGCCTTGTGGGCCTCAGAGTGCTTTCCGCCGTACAAGCCATCCTCGATAGTTTTTTTCGCATTGTCCCAGGCGCCACCTGCATTCGCCATGAATACCGCCAGCAATTGCCCCGATAGGATCGCCCCTGCCAGGTAGCCGCCCAAAGCCTGCGCCTGCAACAGAAACCCTACCACGATCGGCGTCAGGATTGCCAGGGTAGCCAGGGAGAGGAGCTCTTTCTGAGCGGCCGTAGTGGAGATCGTCACGGCACGGGCGTAATCCGGCTTTCTGGTACCCTCCATGATACCGGGCAACCTGAACTGCCGTCGTACCTCCATCACCATCAGGCTCGAAGCGCGTGCCACAGCTTTGATCATCAGAGAACTGAAGAGCCAGGGCATCGCTCCGCCAATGAGCATCCCGATGAACACCATCGGCATGGCTACATTGATGCCGATGGTCGCGAGCTGATGTTGCACCGGCACGCCCATAGCGGCCTGCACTTTCGTGGAGTCAGTCAGGAATGATGCGAACAGGGAGACCGCTGCGATCACAGCGCTGGCGATCGCCACGCCTTTGGTGATTGCTTTGGTGGTGTTGCCGACCGCGTCCAGGTCGGCCAGAATCTGACGGGCTTCCTTGCTCAGTCCTGCCACCTCAGCGATACCGTTGGCGTTGTCAGCAATCGGGCCATAAGTATCCATCGCCACGTTGTTGCCCGTGAGAGTCAACATCCCAATACCACTCATCGCCACACCATAGAGGACGTACACAAATGGATCACCCCGGTAGATCAAGACGGCAGCCAGCATGGTTAGTGCGATGAGGCTGATTGCCCAAACTGTGGACTCGTACCCACTTGCCAGGCCGCTCAGGATGGTGGTGGCGGACCCGGTCTGGGTGGACTTCGCTATCTCCTTCACTGGCGAATAATGTGTGTCGGTGAAGTACTTGGTACTCTCGTCTATCAGGATGGCAAGTATGATGCCGACGAGAGTAGACGCAAATACCTGCCAGTCATGCATGTAGAAGAAAGCCACGGCTGCAAATCCCAGGATGGAAATCACAGCCGATGTGTAGAACCCTCGGTTGATCGAGGTCATGGCGTTCCTGTGTCCCCCGAACTCTTTTACCTGGTACGTGCCGATGATAGAGCTCAGGACTCCAATGGCCCTGACCATCAGGGGAAACATGATCCACTTGATGCTGTGCTGTGGGTCGGCGTACATGACGGCCAGGCCAAGGATCAGCGCAGACACGATGGTGACCTCGTAGGACTCGAAGATGTCCGCCGCCATTCCTGCACAGTCACCTACGTTGTCGCCAACCAGGTCGGCGATGACCGCTGCGTTGCGGGGGTCGTCCTCCTCGAGGCCTGCCTCGACCTTGCCGGCCAGGTCTGCGCCCACATCTGCGGCTTTGGTGTAAATACCGCCGCCCACCCGCATGAAGAGGGCCAGCAGCGTTCCGCCGAAGCCGAAACCGAGGAGTGCATCAGGAGCAGCCTTGCGGAAGATCATGAAAATCGTCGTCCCACCGAGCAGGCCCAGCCCATCAGTCAACATGCCGGTGATGGTGCCGGACCGGTAGGCGATCTTGAGAGCATCGCCGAATCCTTTCTTCTCGGCAGCTGCAGCCACCCGCACATTGCCCTGGAGCGCCATGTTCATGCCAATGTAACCTACTGAGGCGGAGAACGTAGCCCCCAGAAGGAATGCACCCGCGCGCCCAATGGCAACTGCCATCTTGGTAAACCCTTCTTCCCGGGCCTCCGGGCTGATATCGGTCACGAGGACGCTCAGCGCCAGCAAGACCACCAACAACACAATGAACCAGGCAATGGTCTTGAGCTGTTTTTGCAGGTAGGCATTGCCTCCCGAGCGGATATCGGCCCAGATTTCCTGCATTTTCTGCGTCCCTTTGTCTGCCGCCAGCGTCTGCCGTGCCAGGTAGAAGGCGTACAGGAGACCCAGCGCCGCCACTCCCAAGATACTCCACAGGGCTGTAATCTCGAAACTACTAAATTCGCTCATACACACCTCCAGATACCAGATGGATGATGGGGTTTTGCGGTTGCCCTATTTTAAAAAAGACCTCTCCAAAATATTCAGAGAGGCCATTGCCGTTCATCCGTCGGGCCCCGTTGCCGGACATCAGTCTAATCTTTTTCCACGATGCTCCAAAAGCACACTGCTAATTGTACGAAGGCCAAACCCAAAAGTCAAATCCACAGTACCCTTTTCGACATGACAACGAGTTGCTCATCGCTTTCAATCCCGAAAGTCCACCAGCGCCCTATCGAGGTCCTCCACGTCCACCTTGCTTGTTTTCTGCACCTCGCGCCTTTTCGCCACCCACCGAGGCAGTGCCGCCAGGGCTGCGAGCTGCCCTCGAAGGCGAGCACGCGCAGCCTCGCCCCTAAACGCCCGCAATGCGTCAAAAGCTATGTGTAGTTGTGCTCCGATGATGATCTGCCAGTAACGCCGGATCAGAATCCACGGCATATCTTTGACGATCGCCAGTATCGTGTTTCTGCCGGTGTAAAAGCTGGCAACTGGACCCCCTCCCGTAGCACTCAGGTGGTGGTAAACCCTGGCGTTCGGCGAGTAGACTGCCTTCCATCCCCGCAGTTGGGCACGCCATGCCAGATCCACGTCCTCCAGGTACATGAACAGATCTTCGTCGAACCCGCCGATCTCATCCCACATCTCCCGCCGGTATGCTACAGCCGCACCACACCCGCCGAACACGTAGAGGTGCTGGTCGTATTGGCCCCTGTCCTCCTCCCAAACGCCTCTGTTTCGGGGTATACCATCTCGACCCATCAGGTCGCCTGCGCTGTGGATGATATTCCTCCGATCGAAGAGAAGTATCTTGCTGGCGGCGGTCCCGGCCTCCGGATGCTCCTGGAGAGTTTTCACCAGTTCATCCAGCCATCCCGGCTCTGCCTCGGTATCGTTGTTCAAAAGTGCCAGCACGTCGCCCTCGGCGTGCTCCGCTCCCACGTTGCACGCCGCGGCGAAGCCCGTGTTTTCTCTCAAGGCCACGACTTTCACCCACGGGAAATCCTGCTCCACCAATGCGGCAGAGCCATCTTTGGAGCCATTGTCCACCAGAATCACCTCGAACTCCGGGTAAGTCTGAGCTTTCATGGATCGCAGGCATGTGGGCAGGAACCGTTTGCCGTTCCAGTTCGGAATTATGACAGAGACCAGTGGCATCTGGCTCGACATGGAGTCACCTTACCTTTGCCCTGAATGGCCTCGCGCCAGGGTCCTCCACATCATTTCTCCAGGAGTTCCAGGAGAACACCATGAGTTGAGCGCGGGTGGAAGAAAGCGACCCTCCCTTCAGAACCCTGCTGCGGCTCCAGCGTGATCGCCTCGAGCCCCTCGCCAACAAGCCTTTGCACGTCGTTATCCAGGTCGTCGGACGCCAGGCAGACATGATGTAACCCCTCTCCGCGCTTTTGCAAAAAGCGGGCCACGCCAGAGTCCGGCGTCGTGGGTTCCATCAGCTCGATCTTGCCGCCCGGAAGCGAGAAGCGAGCCATCATAATCTCCTGTTCTGGAATTTCCTCCACTTTCTTCGGCTCAATTCCCAGTATCGCTTTGTATGTATCGATAGCTCGATCCAAATCGCTCACGACAATCGCCAAGTGATCGACTCCAGTGATCATCCCCTCCCCTCCAAGCGTCTGCCTCGCAGATACAGATTGTGCTTCCGGATGTATTCTTCCACGGACCTTGGAACCTGGTAACGTATTGGTCTGCCCTCCCTGACCCTCTGTTGCAATACGTGCGACGCGATCTCCAGTTCCGGCATGTTCAGGAGATGCACCCGTTCCCTTACGCCAGGCAGCACTGTCTCCAGCTCGTCCCAGTCGAGGCGGTACCCGGGCCTGCTCAATGCGACGAACTTGCAGATTTTCAGAAGTTCCTGCGGCTCATACCATCTAGGGAGATCTATCAGCGAATCCAGGCCCACCAGGAAATAAATTTCCGTATCCTCACCTAGCCTCGACCGGATGATACGAACCATGTCCACAGCATAGTGAGGACCGGGACGTTCCAGATCAGTCCTATCTATCTCGAAATGCGGATTGCCGCCTATCGCCAGCCTTACCATCGCCTCGCGGTGGTAGCCGGGCGTCAGATAGCGACGGCTCTTATGGGGCGGATCGCCAGCAGGCACGAAAAGAACTTTCCTCAACCTGAGTTCGAACCAGGCCTCCTCCGCCAATACCAGATGCCCGATATGGACTGGGTCAAACGTACCGCCAAAAATGCCCATGCGATCCAAATCATCCCTCTCTCATGCGTCTTGACTCCGGCAACATCATGTTGCCATGCGACGCTCATTTTACCAGCCTTCCAGGCGAGGGCGCAAACCCTTCCTCACTTGCTTGCTTTTACCCGCCTTGTATCATATACTTCAAAAAAGAGAAGGTACAGAGCAGTTTTATCGGAGCGTAGAAGCGCATTTAAGCATGGAGCAGGCTCATGGCCTGCTCCATGCCCCATACCTGGCGCGCAGGCGATGTAAAGGCCCACTTGAGTAGCACCAGGGTTATGTGAGGCGCTACATTTGGAGGTTTGGTTATGGAATATCGGGACTACTATGCGATACTTGGAGTCGATAAAAACGCGTCTCGGGAAGAGATCAAGCGAGCGTACCACAAACTAGCACAGAAATACCACCCTGACAAAAATCCTGGCGACAAAGCAGCCGAGGAAAAATTCAAGGATATAAACGAAGCTTACGAAGTGCTCTCAGATCCAGAGAAACGGAAGAAATACGACCAGTTAGGACAGAAATGGCAACAGTGGCAGCAGATGGGATACGATCCAAATGCCTTCGACTGGAGCCAGTGGTTCGCCGGAGGCGGGCCTGGTGGCCATGGAGTGCATGTAGAGTACGTCTCTCCCGAGGACCTTGGCGACTTATTCGGAGGACTTGGGGATTTCTCCGACTTTTTCCGGAGCATTTTCGGCAACATGGGCCGTAGAGGTGCCGGATTCGACTTCGGCAGAGCCAGGACAGGAACATGGACCGGAGGACGAACCGCACCCAGGCGAGGCCAGGATTATGAGCAGGAAGTGGAGATCACCCTGGAAGAGGCATATCACGGCACGTCCCGGCGCTTGCGCAAGCCCGATGGCAGCACCGTTGAAGTGAAGATCCCAGCCGGGGCAAAAGAGGGTTCCAAAGTCAGGTTCAAAGGGCTGGGCGGGCCGGGGAACCCGCCAGGCGATCTCTTCCTGCGCATCCACATCCATCCACATCCAAAATTCCGCATCGAGGGGAGCGACCTGTATACCGAGGTTCCGGTGGATGTGTACACGGCGGTTCTCGGCGGCGAGGTCCATGTGCCTACGTTGGATGGCCGCACAGTGCGACTGAAACTTCCACCATACACACAGAACGGGAAGAGGTTTCGGCTTCGTGGGAAAGGAATGCCGAAAGGCAAAGGCAGTGGCAACGGCGACCTCTACGCCGCAGTCGATGTCCGGCTTCCCACACATCTGAGTCCCAGGGAGAAAGAGCTGTGGGAGGAATTGGCTAGGCTGGCAGGAAAACGGTAGCTGTGGCCGTCGGAGTGCTGATACGGTGAATGTGGCGGAAGAACAGAAAACCCTGAGCAAAAGGGAACTGCAGATCCTCGAACTGGTGGCAGGTGGGGCAACGAATCAGCAAATCGCCTACCAGCTCAATATCAGCCCCAACACCGTGAAAGTCCACCTGCGGAACATATTCGCCAAACTGGAGGTGGTTTCCCGCACGGAGGCGGTTACCGCTGCCGCCCGCATGGGCCTGATCGATATCCCCGCGAGGGAGGTTCAGCATGTAGAACCTTTCCCAACGTTTCCACCGAAGAAAGTACGGCCATGGAAAGTGCTTTACCTGATCGTGGCGGTAGTGTTGATAGCAGCCGTGCTTTGGTTCGTCCGACCCAGGCAAAAGCGACTCATCGTCGAGGCACCACCTGTACCGTTCAGCGACCTTACCCTCGCCGTCGGTGCACCTCCTCAGTGGAAAGGGCTTCCCCGGTGGCGCCGACTGACGCCTATGCCGGTCCCCAGAGCGAGATTTGCCCTGACCGGATACAACGGCAGGCTATACCTGGCCGGCGGCGAAACCCCAAACGGCGTAACCAACAGCGCCTATGTGTACAATCCGTCCAGGGGTGAGTGGAGCCGTCTGCCAGACATGCCGTACAGCGTGGACGACGTGCAAGGAGTAGCGCTGGGAGGAAGGTTTTACGTCCCAGGAGGGGCCCTCCCGTCCGGCAAGCCCACGAACAAAGTGTCCGTCTACCTGCCAGAAGCCCGCAAATGGACCAAGGCGGCCCCGCTGCCAGAACCGCTGTGTGCATACGCTCTGGCGGCGTTCGGCGGGAAGGCCTATTTGTTCGGTGGCTGGAATGGGGACGAGTACGTGAACAGCGTTTACCGCTACGATCCGGCAGACGACCGATGGCAGAAAATGTCCCCCCTTCCTTCGCCCAGAGGATTCGCCGGAGCAGGGGTTCTATCGCACAAGATTTTCGTGGTAGGCGGGTATGATGGCATCCGAGAGATGTCGAGCGTCCTCATCTACGATCCCGCAGCAGAAAACGCCGGTCTCCCTCCCTGGCAAAAAGGTCCTGATCTCAATCAGGCCCGCTCTGGACTGGCAGTAGCAGTAGAGGGGGCTTCGTTGTACGCCCTTGGGGGAGGTTTGAAAGGCACTATTTCTTTCAACGAACGGTACGACGCCGTGTCGGGCGGATGGTCTCGCCTGGAGACCCCAATCCCATACCGCTGGAGGATGCCAGGTGCCGCTACTATCGGACCGTGGGTATACGTCCTCGGTGGATGGAACGGCGACTACCTGGATGTGACGGCAGCGTACCAGTCTTCCTTCAGAATAATCCTCCCGCTAGGATCCTGAGAGGTTCATGAAGGAAGAGATGAGCGGTATATCTTGTATGGTGGCAGAGCTACCATACAAGATATACACTTTCCTTTCCTTCGCCCTCGGAGAAAGCACTGCCCCATCCCCGCAGACATTGTTTCCAATAGAGTCTGCTGTTTGAAATAGAGGCAGGCCCCTGTGGCTAACCGCCTGAAGATGCGATTTTATGTTCCCACGTGTGCCAGTGTGGCACCGGCGTGGAGAAGAGCCGAAACCCGCTCCGGCGACCGTGCCTCGGCGTATATCCGCAGCACCGGCTCTGTGCCCGAGGGCCGGATGAGGAGCCAGCTATCGTCCTCCAGGATGTACTTGACCCCATCCATGCTGTTGAGTTCTCGCACTCCGACGCCTGCCACCTGGTCCGGTGCTTCCTCCAGGAGCATCGCCACCAGGGACTTCTTGGAGAAAGGTTGCGCCCGGATGTCGTCTCGACCATAGCTGAAATGCCCGATGTCGTCCATGAGGGAGCTAAGCAGCTCGTTCAATGGCACGCCAGCATCCGCCACGATCTCCGCCACCAGCAGGCCCATCAGGATGCCATCTCCCTCTGGGACGTGCCCCTGGATGCTGATGCCGCCCGATTCTTCACCGCCTATCAGCACCCGGTCGTTGAGCATATGGTCGGCGATGTAGTTAAACCCCACTGGTGTCTCGTGGATCGGCAGGCCGTATCGGTCTGCCAGGATGTTGAGCATCTGGGTGGTGGAGACGGTCTTCACCACAGAACCGGTTTTCTTCTGCTTTTCCACCAGGTATTGCAGTGACATCGTCATGATTTTGTGGGGATCCACGAACTCGCCGTCAGGCGAGACAGCGCCAATCCTGTCGGCATCGCCGTCGTTCGCCAGCCCCAGGTCCCATCCCTCGGATCGGACTTTCTCCATCAACGGTCCAAGGTGCCGTGCGATTGGCTCCGGGTAGATGCCGCCGAAGCCAGGGTTCATCTCGCCGCGGATTTCCTCCGCTTCCAGCCCTGCCTCCAGGAGGAGTCGTTTCAGGTATCCCCTGCCCGCTCCATACATCGGGTCTACCAGCACACGGATGGGGTTTCGTGAGAGTACGCCGAAGTCCACCAGGGTGTCCAGGTGTTCTCGGTAGGCCGGATACGGTTCGAACCGCTCGATGAGGCCAGCGTGTTCCATCTCCTGGAAGTCGGCAGCCTTTGGCTCCTTCCCGGAGGCCTCGTTCTCCTCCAGGATACGTTCCACTTCCCGGCAGTCCTCCGGTGATGCCGAGCCACCGTAGGCGGCTTTCAGCTTGATCCCGTTGTACCTGGGGGGGTTGTGACTGGCGGTGATCATCACACCGCCATCCGCTTTCAGTGCTACGACAGCGTAGGAGAGCATCGGGGTTGGGACATCGCCGCGGGTGAGATAAACTTTGATCCCGTTGCCGGACAGGACACGGGCCACTTCCCTGGCGTACCTGTCGGAGAGAAAGCGCGTGTCGAATCCAACAACCATGACGGGCTGCCTGCTGGCTATCCTTTCCAGAGCGAAGCCAGCTATCGCCTGGGAAACTTTCCGGACATTCTCGAAAGTAAAAGTGTCGCTGATGACAGCCCTCCAGCCGTCGGTGCCGAATTTGATGTGCATCTACGCACCTCCAAATCTGCGAATCTGTGGATCAGCGGTTCATTGTATCCGCTGTAGCTCTCGGAGCACCAAAAGCGGTTTCTCGTCTCTGAGAAGCGGCAGGCGCTGGCGGGCTCTCCGTAGAGCCGATAGATCGATTTTTGCTACAATGAGGGCTTCCTCGAAGTATGGCCCCCGGACAACCATCTCCCCGTCTGGGCCGAAGATAGTGGAGCCGCCCCAGAAATTCAGTCCGTCTTCAAAGCCGACCCGGTTGGCGTGGATCACGAAGTCGGTGAAAAAAGAGGCGAACATCTGATTTGCCAGTTCCACGTGCCTGCTGCTGTCCATCCTACCGGGCTGGCGAAGGCCCCGCCCTGGGCTCGACGACATCAAAAGCAGAATGTCGGCGCCGTCCTGCCACAGGACGTACGCCGACGATGGGTGCCAGAAATCTTCGCAGATCAGCATCCCCATCCTACCGAAGCGGGTATCGAAAGCCCTGAACTCCTCCCCTGGAGAGAAATAGCGCTCTTCATCGAAAAGGGTATAGGTTGGCAGATAGACTTTTCTGTGGATGTGGATCAGGTTGCCGCGAGAGACGTAGGCAGAGGCGATGTGGAACCGTCTCCTGGGCCCTTCCTCGACGAACCCAAAGACCACGTCTATTCCCTTCTTCCTGCTCGCTTCGAATAGTGGGGCCAACATGGGATCGTCCTGGGTTGGATGACGGGCTACTTCTTGCACCAGGTCTCGGAGCACATACCCTGTCAGGGAGAGCTCTGGAAACACCAGAAGATTCGCCCCCAGTGTGGATGCTTTTTCGATCTGTTCCAGGTGTATCTGTAGATTGAAAGCCACGTCGCCCAGGTGGGGCGCTATCTGGGCAATGCCCACTGTGATCTTCTCTGTCACATTCCGCTCCGTTGGCTCCATTCGACCTTTTCTCGAACCTTTTGGGCCTTTGGCTTCTTATGGCTTTACGCTGCGGCGGCTGTAGGGCAGACTGACAGTCCACCTATCGGCTACCGGC
>CAZDOZ010000042.1:0-5454 GCA_964507175.1 uncultured Anaerolineae bacterium | reverse complement strand
TCGGGCGAGGCATAGCGGCTGGCACCGGAGCCTTCTATGTCGATCATTGCCCGCACTTTCATCGGCAGGCCCCAAAGCTTGATGAAACCGGCAGCGTCTTCCTGGTTGTACACATCCTCCTCGCCGAAAGTTGCGTAGTCCTCCCGGTAGAGGCTGAAAGGCGACCGGCGTCCGACCACCGTGACGCTCCCTTTGTACAGCTTCAGGCGCACCTGCCCTGTGACTCGCTCCTGGGTGACCCGGACGAAAGCATCCAGCGCCTCCCGCAGAGGAGTGAACCATTTGCCGTTGTACACCAGCTCCGCGTACCGCTGGGCAGCCAGGTCTTTGTAGTGGAGGGTGTCCTTGTCCAGGCAGATTTCCTCCAAACCCTGGTGCGCCGCGTAGAGGATGGTGCCTCCCGGGGTCTCGTAGACGCCGCGGGATTTCATCCCCACCAGGCGGTTTTCTACCATGTCTGCCCTGCCGATGCCGTGCTTACTTCCCAGCTTGTTCAGTCGTTCCATGATCTGGATCGGTCCCATAGCCACGCCGTTGATCCGCTTCGGCACGCCCTGCTGGAAGTCTATCATCGTGTACTCCGGTTCGTCCGGGGCGTCCTCAGGCGCCGTGGTGAGGACGAACACATCTTTGGACGGTTCCTGCCATGGATTCTCCAACAAACCACCTTCGTGGCTCATGTGCCAGAAATTGCGATCACGTGAGTAAATGGACTTGAGGGTAGCGTGGACCGGAACGTTGTGTGCCTGAGCAAACTCGATGGCATCCTCGCGGCTTCTGATACTCCATTCGCGCCATGGGGCAATTACTTTCAATTTCGGGTTCAGCGCCTGGTAGGTGAGCTCGAAGCGGACCTGATCGTTCCCCTTGCCGGTGGCACCATGGGCGACGGCGTCCGCACCTTCCAGCTCGGCGACTTCCACCTGACGTTTGGCGATAAGCGGGCGGGCCATGGACGTGCCCAGAAGATATTTCCGCTCGTAGATCGCCCCCGCCATCACGGTGGGAAAAACGTAGTCGGTGAGGAACTCCTCCCGCAGGTCTTCGATGTAAATCTTACTGGCACCCGATGCAAGGGCTTTCTCTTCCAGCCCTGACAGCTCCTCCCCTTGGCCCAGGTTGGCCGTGTAGCAGATCACCTCACAGCCGTAATTCTCCTTGAGCCACGGCACAATGACCGAGGTGTCCAGCCCGCCGGAATAAGCCAACACAGCTTTTTTGACCTCGCCTTTCTCTCCCATCGGTTTATTCCTCCTATGATATATGAATTTTACAGCGTTACTCGCTTAGTATGCAATTTCTGTACCTTCTCGATATCTTGGGTGTAGCGTTCGGATTTTGACAGATGGTTCAAACAATGACCCCATCGCCGAGGTTGTTCTTTTTTCCCCACTACCCCCGGCTCCCACCGCCCTCACTTTCTGAGAGGATGCCAGATTCTCTCTCCTCATCGCGTGTACAGGTCCATTACCACCGCTATCTCGTCGCAATGGTGAAATTTGGGGCAGTAGATGCACTCTTTCCATACTTTCGGCGATATCTCCCAGCGATCCACAGTACGGAACCCCTGCTTGTTGAAAAATTTCTCCTGTAACGTGAGGGCGCAGACGCGCGGGACCTTCTCCTGGCGTGCCCTCTCCACCAGCGCGCTAACCAGTCGCTTTCCTACGCCCATGCCCTGGGATTCCTCGGAGACCGCCAGGGATCGGATTTCGACCAGTGTAGGGCTCAGGCGCGCCAGAGAGCCACACCCGACGACACGGCCGTCCACCTCGGCCACCAGGAAATCTTTGATAAGCTTCATCACCTGTTCTTCGCTACGATGAAGCATCAGGTTTTGGTCCGCGAAATAATTTATCAGAGCGGCAATTTTTGGAGCATCTGCCTTTCTGGCATTCCGGATTATCACGCCTTCCTTCATTCTGATAAAATCCCCTCGATGATCCTCACCGCCTGGGCTAGTTCCTCCTCGGTCACGATCAGCGGCGGCACAAGCCTGAGGACGTTTGGTCCTGCGCTAATGACCAGCAGACCCTGCTCGTATCCTTTTTCCACCACCTGGTTTGCCTCGACGTCCAGTTCCAGCCCCCACATCAACCCCCTTCCTCGCGCTTCGAGGACGTGGGGGTTGTGCTCTCTCAACTTCGCGAGAAGATTCCCCAGAAATTTTCCTTTCTTCCGCACGGCTGCCAGGAACGTCGGGTCCGATATGCGGCCGACAACTACCTCTGCAACTGAAGAGACAAGCGGGCCGGCGGCAAAGGTGCTGGCGTGATCTCCTGGCTCGATAGTGGAAGCGACTTCGTCGGTCATCAGCACCGCTCCCATGGGGAACCCGCCGGCCAGGGGTTTGGCCGCGGTCAGTATGTCCGGTTCCACGCCGTAGAAGTGGTGGGCCCAGAGGTATCCGGTTCGCCCCATGCCGCATTGCACCTCATCGAACACCAGAAGAGCGTTGTGGCGGTCGGCAAGACCCCGCAGGCCTGCAAGGAACTCCGGTGTGGCCGGGTGGATGCCGCCTTCCCCCTGGATTGGTTCGACGAAGATGGCACACAGATCGTCGTCCGCCTGTTCCTCTGCGTCGGTCAGGTCGTTGAATCTGGCGAACCGCACGCCGGGCATCAGCGGGCGGAATGGAGCCTGGTACTTCTCCCTGGGGGTCATGGCAAGAGAGCCGAAAAGCCTGCCGTGGAATGCTCCGGTAAATGCCAGCACGGCGGTCTTTCTCTCGCCGTGCTTCACCCTGGCCCATTTCCTGGCAAATTTTAGTGCACCCTCGTTCGCCTCTGCTCCGGAGTTGCAAAAGAACACCTTGTCTGCAAAGCTGGTCTCGCATAGAAGGCGGGCCAGCCGAGCGTTGGGGGCGGTGTGGTACAGATTGGAGACATGGATCAGCTTGAGTGCCTGGGTCTGGATGGTACGTACGACCTCCGGGTCGCTGTAGCCTAGGGCATTTACGGCGATTCCAGCTACCATGTCCAGGTATGCTTTCCCGTCCGTGTCGTAGAGCGTGCAGTGCTCGCCGTGATCCAGAACGAACGGTGGACGCACGTATGTTGGCGCTACATACTTCTTTTCCAATTTGATGATTTCTTCCCTCAATTGTCACCTCCCAAAAGTAAATTGTGGCGGGTTCGGACTGCGTCGGGAGCGGTATGTTTTAGTGAGACGGCACGAACCATGTGCCCCCTCCATCTCGCAACCCCTCCAGATCGGTTATCAGGACTGAAGAGACTCCTGATTCCACAGCAGACGCAGCCGACCTGGCTTTCGGGATCATCCCGCCGGTTATCACACCCTCAGCCACGAGCTTTTCGACGTGCGCTGCCTCGATGCAGTGCATGACTTCGCCGTTTGAATCCATGATTCCGGGTACATTTGTCAGGAATGCCAGTGTCTGGGCCAACAGCGCCACGGCGATTGCCTGGGCTGCTTCGTCCGCGTTGACATTGTACGATTCCCCGTCCAGACCCAGGGAGACAGGAGATACCACGGGTACCACTCCTGATTTCAGCATCCACTCCAGCGGTCCCGGTTGCACCTGTCGGATCTCGCCTACGAATCCCAGCGGACGCCCGCCGACGCGCCTGGGCTCGACGCGGATCAGGCCCATGTCCACCCCGCTGATGCCATGGGCAGCAATTCCGTGGTTGACCAACAGGCGCACGAGCCTTGTGTTCACCAGTCCGGAGAGAACCATCTCTACCAGCCGAATACCAGCGGCGCTGGTCACCCGAAGCCCCTCCACGAACTCATACTCCACCCCGAGGCGGCGGTGCAGGTCCGCTATCTCTTTCCCACCGCCGTGGACCAGTGCCAGCGGATGCTTTGAGTGGATCGCTTTCAGAACCTCCGCGAGGTGGGCGAGGAAGCCCTCGTCTTCCAAATCATTCCCGCTGACCTTTACCACCCATATGTCTTTCATGGCGCGGTTACCCCCAGTCCCATCGCCTCCGGCAGGCCCAGGGCGATATTCATGTTCTGCACGGCTTGCCCCGATGCACCTTTGAGCAGGTTGTCGATGCTCACGGTCACGACGAAAGTATCGGTAAGAGAATCATCATCTTCCGCGCCGGTCATGCCGATGGTGCACAGGTTTGTGCCCACGGAGTGGGCCAGGGTGGCCATGCTTCCAGGAGGAAGGATGTTCACGAAAGGCTCGCGATCGTAGCACCTGAGGTAAAGCTCGTGCAATTGCCCCGCGGTATAGTGCTTTTTGATGCGCACTACCGTCGTCTCCAGGATACCCCTGTTCACTGGCACGAGGTGGGGGATGAAGAGCACCTCTTCCGGCCCTTCCAGGCCAAGTTCTTGCTCTATCTCCGCTATATGCCGGTGGCGGTATCCGACCCCATAAGGGACCAAATTTTCGTTTGCCTCCACGAAGTGGGTAGCGAGACTTAGTTTTCGCCCAGCCCCTGATACGCCGGATTTCGCGTCTATCACCACTGGTGGCTCCAGCAGCTCGGAGTGGATCAGCGGGAAAAGGGCGAGGATCGCCGCTGTGGGGTAGCAACCCGGGTTGGCGATGAGGCGGGCCGAGGATATCTTCTCTCGGTGGAGTTCCGGCAGGCCATAGACGGCGCGGCCCAGCAGGGCAGTCTGGGTGTGTTTCAAGCCATACCAGCGAGAATATGCTTCCGGGGAGTGGAGTCGGAAGTCGGCGCTGAGGTCTATCACCAGGGCTCCGGCGTCATAGGCCCGTCTGACCGAATCCATGGATGCTCCATGGGGCAGCGCCAGGAAGACCACATCCACGCCGGAGAGGTCAGCGTCGGCGGCGGGAATCAGTGGGTAGTCGTAGGGAAGGTGGAGAGCGTCCGGCAAGCGCTTCCCGGCGTATGTTTCCGACGTTAGCCAGGCGATTTCCACCCGAGGATGGTGGTGCAGCAGCCGGACGAGTTCCTGGCCAGTGTACCCGGTCGCGCCAACGATTCCTGCTTTGACTGTTTGCGTCATGTCCGTCGCTCCAAAATAGCCTGCGGCATGCAGAGCCCCAGATATTCGGCAGGATTCTGGTATGAAAAAAGGCTCTCCGCCTGGAGAGCCTTTGTGTTACCTGAATCGCCGTCGAAATGGGCACACGCGCAGCTATCCAGACGCTCTTGCATCTGGCTTCTCCCTCCTGATGCGCCTGGAAAACTCAGCTCTACGACTCATTGTGCCTCTGTCTCCGCAGTATTTTGTGGCCTGCAGTGTAGCACCTTTGGCAGGGATATGTCAAATAGCGCTCACAGGATTTACTTTGAAATCCCCCGCAGCAGGTAGGAGCCCACCTAAGCGTAGAGCGCTCCAGACCTACATCTCAGCTGGTAAAAGCGCTTTCGGTTAACCGCCATGGTTAAGGGAGATGCCACCCCGCGAGGGGTTTAGAAGCAAATCGGAGCCTAAAAGTGCTCCTGGAAGCCTCACGCTCGATACAGGGCTTGCCCCGTGGAATAGCATTCCACAGGG
>CAZDOZ010000041.1:7044-15891 GCA_964507175.1 uncultured Anaerolineae bacterium | reverse complement strand
CCTTACGTGGACTCGATCTTGCAGTCAGAGACCCAGGAAGAGGTTGCCAGTCTGGCGACCAAGCCGCAAATCCACCCGTTGATCCGATACCGCATGAAGAACCTGCTACGTCTGGCCACCGGGCGGCAAGTGCACGTCATCCTCAATCCACACCCGCCTGTTCAGCCAGTAATTCAAGGCCAGAACCGCAATGAGAACGTAAGCAATCCACTCCATGACCCGCGGGATGCCAATGATGTCCGCAAGCCCGCCGACCAACAGCATCGGTAGGGCACTGACGATGCTGCCGAGCACGAACTGCAAAGAGAAAACCCTACCACGCATCTCCGGCAATGAGTATTTTTGCAAGTTAGTCTGGCCCACTACATTCAACGTGGTCATGGATGCCCCCAGGAGCAGACTCAGCACCACCACAGCCGATGTAATGTCGAAGAACTCCTCCGGGCGGATGTGAAAAATCGGCACCTGCAATTCATTATAGCCGCGGCTCACCAGATAAAGCCCCCAGAAGCCAATTGCCGTGCCGCCGATAGCCATGTCCGCCAAGTGTTTGTTGGAGATTGTGTGGCCTACGGTGCCGAGCGCCAAAGTCGTAATGACCATGCCAATGCCTGCCGGAGCGAACACGATGTAAGAGTCCTCTGCAGCCAACCCCAGCACCCTGGCGGCGAAGCCAGGGCCTATCATCCCTATGATCATCAGAAGCGTGCTGACGAGGGTCAGGTACCCAAGGGATACATAGATCGGAGGGTTGTATCGCACAAAATCCCACCCGTCCTTGATTTCCCTCATCATATCGAGCCAGCGGTTTTCCATTTCCGACGCGACCGTTCGGAATGCATGACGCTCCTCCCGAACCTGTATCCGGGTCAGAATGGCCGCGGCAATGGCGTACATGATAGCCATGACGCCGAATGCCGCCTCCATGCCGAACAGCTTCAGCACCAATGGGGCCACCATGACCCACCCGAAGAACTGCGCCCCTGCCAGTGTGAAATTGAACAGAGAGTTCGCCGCCATCAAACCTTCCTCATCTACGATGAGAGGGATGGTGGATGATTCTGCCGGCGAGAAGAACTGACTCACGCTGGATGTCACGAAAGTGAGAGCATAAATCAGGGTAAGTTCACTCCACCCGGGCCGTAGGAAATGCACCAGCGGTATATAACTAAACACCAGGACGGCACGTGCCAGGTTCGAGGTAATGAGTATCCACCGCTTGGACCACCTGTCGACCAGAGCGCCCGCTACCGGGCCGAGGATCGCTCCAGGCAGAGTGAACGCCAGAATTATCAAGCCCAGGTGAATCGTGGAGCCGGTCAGGCGTTCGACGAGGACTATCAGTATGAAGCGGAAAGCATTTTGAGCAGTCTGTGCGACAGCCTGAGCGCTCCACAGGTTCCGGAAAGGGCGTATCGAGAGGACATTGCGTATCGGCGAGGATACCTCCCCTCTCTTTTGTTCATGGATGTCCTGGACGGGCCTGGCCACGAGCCCCTGGAAGGGTACCTCGGCATTTGCTTTGCCGTCTGGTGACCCTTTTTCTTTTGACTCTACCGACACCTGAGATTGCCTCCGTTCGCAAAAGCGCCTATAAGGATATCAGCAAAAGAAGAAAGCCACAAATAACAAAGATCGCGCCGCCGCGCCCCGGAGAGGGTTGCTCTCCAGATCGCCCTGACACCTGCGAGGATCGGCTGCCAGGCTCGCTATGCGCAACATTAATTTGGGAATTTGTGCTATCACTGCAACATTGGTAAAATAGCAAAGTCGGACGTAGGTACAATAAAACCCTCATCTTATAGCGAAAGGAGGTCTAAGATGTCCCGGAAACTTTTCTCTTCGTTGTCGTTACTACTAATCCTGAGCATGCTCCTTGCCGCGTGCGGCGGAGGAGGAGGCGGTGCCAAGACGGTGAAAGTTGGAGCGGTGTATCCCCTTTCCGGGTCGCTGGCTTCCACCGGCAAGGATCTGAAGCAAGGCGTCGAGCTCGCCGTTGACATAGTCAACAACGAGTACCCCAACCTGAACCTGCCTTTAGCCAAGAGCAAAGGCATCCTCGGCGGTAAGAAGTTAGAAGTAGTATTCGCCGACCATGAAGGGAAGCCGGACAAAGGGAAAACCGAAGCAGAGCGTCTGATCACACAGGAGAAAGTCGTGGCACTTTTGGGCGCTTATAACAGCTCCGTGACCAAGACCGCTTCCCAGGCAGCAGAACAGGCAAAAATCCCATTCTTGAATCCGGAATCCACCAGCCCGACGCTGACAGAGCGAGGCTTCAAGTGGTTTTTCCGCACCACGCCCCACGACGGCACTTTCGCCGAAAACGTGTTCCAATTCTTCAAAGACCTGAATGATAAAAAAGGTGCCGGCATCAAGACGGTGGCGTTGGTCTACGAGAACACCGACTTCGGCAAGGGTTTCGCCAGTCGCGCCAAGCAGTTCGCCAAGAAATACGGCTTTGACGTAGTAGCAGACATCAGCTACACTGCTAAAACGCAGGATGTCAGCTCCGAGAGCCAAAAAGTCAAAGCCGCGAACCCCGATGCTGTGATCTTCGTCCCCTATGTTTCCGATGCCATCCTGTACATAAAGACCTTCAAGCAGCTTGGCATCGCGCCCAAAGTAATCTGGGGCGACGACGCTGGCTTCATCGCTTCCGGATTCCTGAAGAGCCTGGGGAAGGACGGCGAATACATCACCAGCCGCGAGGTATGGGCTGCCGACCTGGCTAAGTCCAAGCCGATTATCAAGCAGGTAAACGACCTCTACAAGAAGAAATACGGTGCCGACATGAATGGCAACTCCGCCCGTACTTTCACCGGAACGTTGGTGCTGGCCGACGCCATCAACCGGGCTGGCTCCACCAAACCAGATGCCATCCGCAAGGCACTGCAGGAAACCAACATCCCTGGCGACCAGCTTATCGTGCCGTGGGACGGAATCAAATTCGATAAGACTGGGCAGAACATTTTGGGCAAAGGGATAACGGTGCAGGTACTTAATGGCAAGTACACTACTGTATGGCCATTCAAGCTCGCTGCAAAGAATGTAGTCGTTCCATTCCCCGCGTGGAATAAACGATAGGTACCAATAGAGCCAGCAAGCGTCAACCAATATTCTGGTAGAAGTCCGAACAACAAACCTAAGGATAGGTCCCTTAACTCGACGAGATCGATTGTGGTCCTTCATCGCTGATTTACTGAGGGGCTTTGCATTAAGTTTTGTCTCAACTTCTGTCCAGAAGTCAGACGCCAAAACAGTGCGGGCGAGGCTCCATTGCCCGCACTGTTCACGTGAACGGAAAGGAGCTTGTATGGTCAACCTCGTCCAGGTGCTCACCAGCGGCATTCTCATCGGCCTGGTGTACTCATTAGTAGCCCTGGGGCTTACGCTCATCTGGGGCGTTGTTGAGATCGTGAACTTCGCCCACGGCGACTTTCTAATGGTCGCCATGTATCTGGTTTTCACGCTCTATTCCGTGTTCCACCTCGACCCGATGATCTCCCTGCCATTGGTGGCTATTGCAATGGCGATCCTCGGCGTTGCTGTCCACAAACTGGTAATAAAGCCCGTCCTCAAGGCCCCCATGTTAGCACAAATTTTTGTTACCTTTGGCCTCATGATCTTTCTGCGGGGCATGGCTCAATTCATCTGGAGCCCGAACTACCGGGCTATCCCAAATCCGCTGATCTCCGGCAGCATCGACATCGGCGGCGTATACATCGGACTGCCCCAGTTAATAGCCGGAATTGGCTCCATTTTAGGCACCGCTGTAGTGGCATGGATTGTATATCGCACCGAGGTGGGGCGTGGCCTGCGGGCTACGGCAGAAGACAGGGAAGCCGCCAGTCTCATGGGGATTGATCCGGAAAAGATGTTCTCGTGGACATGGGCTATAGGCGCAGGTTCGCTGGGAATCGCCGGGGCACTCCTGGCCAATTTCTTCTACATCTTTCCTGAGGTAGGTGCTGTCTTCGGTCTTATCGCTTTTGTGACCGTCGCCTTGGGGGGATTCGGCAGCGTGGAAGGAGCTTTCATCGCAGGGATTATCATCGGACTGGTGCAGGCATTGTCCGGATTCTTCCTGGATCCGGCCATCAAGGATATTCCGGTCTACGCGCTGTACCTGATCATCGTGGTAATCCGCCCCCAGGGCCTCATGGGCGAATTCTAATATAAGTTCCAATAGTAGGATAACTGTCGCAGGAGAGAGCATGCAAAACGTTCTAGGAGAGTCACGCACCGGCAGAGCGACGCTGCTTGTCTTTGTATTGGTGATTTTGGTTTATCCATTTATCATCACCAACAGATACTGGATCAACTTGATGATAACAGTCTTCACGTTCGTTGCCTTAGGGCAGGCGTGGAACTGGGTTGGTGGATACGCGGGGCAGATTTCTTTTGGCCATGCGGCGTTCTTTGGCATCGGGGCATACACTTCGACTGTGCTTCTGGTCAAAGCTGGCGTGAATCCCTGGATAGGGATGGTCGTAGGGATGTTCCTGGCCGGGCTGTTGGCGCTCTCCATCGGCTATCCCATCTTCCGGCTCCAGGGGCATTACTTCGCCATCGCTACCATCGCTTTGGGGGAGATAGTGCGCATCGGCTTCAATAACTGGAATTTCGTCGGCGGTGCGTCGGGGATCGAACTCCCTATCGAGAAGAGCTCGTTACTGAATTTCCAGTTCTTCTCCAAAGTGCCTTACTATTTCATTGCCCTGGCAATGGTCATTATCGCTTACCTCGTAACTTATTGGATCGAGACCTCTCGCGTCGGCTACTACTTACGGGCCATTCGGGAAGATCAGGACGCGGCCAGGTCACTGGGCGTCAGCCTCACCATGTACAAATCAATCGCACTGGTGCTCTCCGCCATGATGACGGCTATGGCGGGCACCTTCTACGCCCAGTACATCCTTTTCATCGACCCGCCCAGCACTATGAGCCTCGATCTTTCCATCCTCATCTCGCTGGTGCCAGTGCTTGGCGGTGCGGGAGCATTCTGGGGGCCACTGTTGGGAGGCTTCGTGCTTATCCCAGTTTCAGAGCTGAGCCGTTCTTTCCTGGGCGGCGGCGGGCGCGCTTACAATCTCATTCTCTACGGTGCCATGATTGTCATTGTTGCAGTGCTAGAGCCGGGTGGCTTGTGGGAGGTAATCCGGAAATGGGGGAAGAGACGACCACCTGCCGGACCGACAGCAAAGGAGGAGAGCCATGCCGCTCCTTGAAGCGAGGCGGGTCACCAAAAGCTTTGGCGGCCTCATGGCAAACTATCAGGTGGATTTTTACGTGGATGAAGGGGAAATCGTGGGTCTCATCGGACCTAACGGCGCTGGCAAGACCACATTCTTCAACGTCATCACCGGATTCTACAGACCGGATAGCGGGAAAATTTATTTCGAAGGCGATGATATCACCGGCAAGCCGCCCGAACAGCTTTGTCGGAAAGGTATAGCCAGGACATTCCAGGTGGTCAAGACTTTCAAAGGGATGACGGTTCTGGAGAATGTCATGGTCGGGGCGTTCGTCAGGACGCTCAGCACCGGCGAAGCTCGACGGAGAGCAGAGAAAGTACTCAAGTTCGGGGGGCTTTACGAGAAGCGGGATATGCTCGCCAGCGGGCTTACCATCGCCGACAAAAAGCGATTGGAACTGCTCCGGGCGCTGGCTACGGAGCCAAAGCTGTTGCTTTTGGACGAGGCCATGGCAGGCCTGACGCCAGTGGAGGTGAAAGCCGCCGTCGAGCTGGTGCGCAAGATCCAGGCACGAGGGATCTCCATTGTGTTGGTAGAACACGTCATGGAGGTGGTGATGCCCCTTTCCGACCGAGTGATAGTGCTGGCCAGCGGCCAGAAAATCGCCGAAGGAGAACCACATCAGGTGGCGCACGATCCGGTGGTTATCAAGGCATACCTGGGGGAGAGATATGCTCAGCGTCAAGCAGCTTAGAGTCAGTTACGATGAAGTCCCAGCCTTGATGAATGTCTCCCTGGAGGTACATGAGGGGGAATTGGTAGCTCTGGTTGGTTCCAATGGGGCCGGGAAATCCACTTTTTTGAGAGCCGTGGCCGGACTGATGAAACTGGATGAAGGGGAAATAACGTTCATGGGGGAGTCACTTGTGGGCCTCCCGGCATTTCAGGTGGTGCGTCGGGGCATCGCCTTGGTGCCTGAAGGGCGCAGGCTCTTTGCCCGTATGAGTGTCTACGAGAACCTGCTGACCGGCGCAACTATCCAGAAAGACCCTCAGGTGCGACAGAAATCCCTGGCGGAAGTATACGAGATGTTTCCCCTGCTGAAAGAGCGGGCGAACCAAAAGGCAGGCACGCTCTCCGGCGGCGAACGACAAATGCTTGCCATCGGCAGAGCGCTAATGTCCAGGCCCCGCCTCTTGATGCTAGATGAGCCATCTTTGGGGTTGATGCCGCTGCTGGTAGACAGCATTCTGGAGATACTCCAGCGGCTTAACCAAGAGCGGAATATGACTATCTTGTTGGTGGAACAGAATGTTCGGGAGGCATTGGAAATCGCACACCGGGGCTATGTAATTCAGTCCGGTAGGATTGTAACCGAAGGGAAGGGAAAAGAGCTGCTGGCATCGGACCTGATTCGCCGGGCTTACCTCGGGATCTAGGCACATGGTGATCCAGAGAGGACATCCGAGACCAGCAGATGGGTGACAACGATCAGCCACCCCTCCGATTTTCACTGATCCGCTCTTTCACTGATTCCACTACGGAGGCAGACAAGAACAAATGCAGACAATTGTTGGCGTAGATATTGGAGGAACGTTTACTGACTTTGTCTATTTCACCAGGGACAGAATCCACATCTACAAGCTCCTTTCCACCAGGGCAGATCCGTCGGTGGCTTTCTTGAAGGGCCTGGATATTCTCGAGGTTACGCCGGAGGCGGTGGTTTCCCACGGCACCACAGTCGCCACTAACGCTGTTCTGGAACACAAAGGTGCTAAGACAGCGTTGATCACAACCGAGGGGTTCCGGGATGTGCTTGCTATCGGCCGGCAGACGCGCCCCAAGCTCTACAGTCTGACTTTTCCCCCGCGCTGGATCCCCGTGCCGGAGGAGTTGCGATTCGAAGTGCGGGAACGCATGGCAACAGATGGCAGCATTTTGATCCCACTGAACGAGGCGCAGGCGGAGCAGGCGCTGGAAGAGGCAGTCGGAGCGGGCGCAGAAGCACTGGCGATCAGTCTGCTTTTTTCCTTCGCCAATCCGGCCCACGAGCGGGCTATCAAGCAACTGGCGCTGAAGCGCGGACTTTTCGTTTCCGTTTCGTCCGAAATTCTGCCGGAATATCGGGAATTCGAGCGCACGTCTACCACGGTTGTCAATGCCTACGTCTCCCCCATAATGGGCAGGTATATCGGCAACCTGGAGAAAGGCCTCGAACGACGCGGAAACAAGACACTTTGGATCATGCAATCCTCCGGTGGCATCATCGGTGCGGCTGCAGCACGCTCGGAGGCAGTGCGGACGGCGCTCTCTGGACCGGCGGCGGGGGTCACAGGGGCATTCTACGTGGGTTCCCTGGCAGGATACGATCACATCATCACTTTCGATATGGGCGGCACTTCCACAGACGTATCTCTGGCTGATGGGAACATCCAGCGCACCTCCGAGGGGAACATCGAGGGCTGGCCTGTGCGTGTGCCGATGATCGATATCCACACCGTGGGTGCCGGAGGTGGCTCCATCGCCTGGCGTGACGTAGGCGGCTCTTTGCGCGTGGGCCCGGAAAGCGCCGGCAGCGAACCAGGGCCCGCTTGCTACCAACGAGGCGGTCAGGAGTTCACCGTGACCGATGCCAACTTGCTCCTGGGACGCCTGGATCCCGACCATTTCCTGGGCGGGCGGATGTCTCTTGACCGGAGTGCATCGGAGAAGGTAGCCGATAGGTTGGCACGGCAATTTGGCATGTCCCAGGTGGAGTTAGCCGAGGGTGTCGTCCGCGTCGCCAATGCCAAGATGGAGCAAGCAATTCGGGTTATTTCCATCGAACGCGGCTTCGATCCGCGTGATTTTACGCTGCTTCCTTTCGGCGGCGCGGGGCCGATGCACGCGCTGGAGATGGCAGATGCGTTGCACATCTCACGTGTGCTGGTCCCCCGCTACCCGGGCGTCCTCTCGGCACTGGGGCTCATCCTGGCAGACTTCGTGAAGGATTACTCGCTGACGGTGATGAGGGACATGGCCGATGTCACTGCGGAAGAACTGGCTGCGGCCTTTGCCCCATTGCTGGCCCAGGGCAAGGCAGATATTGCCGCTGAAGGCTTTGCAGAAGAGGATATCCTGTTGGAAAAAGCGCTGGATTTGCGCTACAAAGGCCAATCATTTGAGCTGGTCGTCCCTATCTCTTCGTACGATATCCAGGAGGTGATAAAGGCATTCCACGCCGGGCACGAGAAGCGGTACGGTTATGCCCGTCCCGATGCATTGGTGGAACTGGTCAACATCCGGCTGACAGCGCGGGGCGTTCGCAAGCGCCCAGAAGCAGCCCAGATACGGAAAGCGCCTTCCCCCGACCCATCAGCGTCCACAGTAGGGAACACCAGGGTGCGGTTCGGCGGGGCGTGGTACGAAGCGCCGGTGTACGAACGGGCACTGCTTCTGCCTGGACACGAGATCACAGGGCCGGCGCTCATCGCCCAGGAAGACGCCACCACTGTCGTCCCGCCTGGCTGGCGCGGCCGCGTGGACGAATGGCTCAACGTCATGTTCGCTCACGGATAACACGGAAGAGGCGAGGAGTGATGAAGTATCAAGCTCTGACGGATAAAGTTCTCAAGGCGTTCTGGGCTGTGTACCATAAGCTAGGATACGG
>CAZDOZ010000041.1:0-6944 GCA_964507175.1 uncultured Anaerolineae bacterium | reverse complement strand
CCCAAGGCCGAGACCAAACGAAAAGTCTTCGACAACGAGCGGAAGAGACACCAATCATGGGCTCACGGAGAACACGGAGGAGTACAAAAATGAACGAAATCCGTGTTATCCGTGAGCTTAATCAGTTGGAGGAAAAATGTCACAACCAGACCCGGTACTGCTGGAGATCATGAAATCATTGCTGACCGCCGTGGCGGAAGAGATGGGCGGCACGTTAGGCCGCACCGGTTATTCCCCCAACATCAAGGAACGGCGGGATTTCTCCTGTGCGGTCTTTGACGCTAATGGCGACATGGTAGCCCAGGCTGCCCACATTCCCGTTCACCTGGGCGCTATGCCTCTCTCCGTAAAGGCTGCATTGGAGCGGTTTCAGAAGCTGGAAGAGGGGGACATCGTGGTACTCAACGATCCATACTTCGGCGGTTCCCATCTGCCGGATATCACCATGGTCTCGCCAGCGTACAGCGACGGCGAGTTATTAGGCTACGTTGCCAGCCGCGCCCACCACGCGGATGTGGGAGGCATCTCCCCTGGCTCCATGCCGCTGGCAAAGGAAATCTTCCAGGAAGGGCTCATCATCCCGCCAGTGAAACTGCAAAAAGGGGGCGAGATCGACGACTCCGTGCTGGACTTGATCACGCACAACAGCCGCACGCCAGCGGAACGGCTGGGCGATCTCTCTGCTCAGATTGCTGCACAGCATATCGGCATCCGTCGAATGCAAGAATTAGCCGGACGGTACAGCACAACCCTGCTCCGAGATTACATGGCAGCTCTCCAGGATTATGCTGAGCGAATGGTTCGTGACCTTATTGCCAAAATGCCGGACGGGAGGTATACCTTCCGTGATTACATGGACGACGACGGCTTCGGCAATGTGGATATTCCTATCGTGGTCACGGTGGGCGTCAAAAAGGACAAGTTAGTGGTGGACTTCACAGGCACATCACCGGAGGTGACTGGCGGGATCAATGCTGTGGAATCGGTAACCCTCTCGGCGGTTTTCTACGTCATCCGCTGCCTGCTGATGGATGACCAGGTTTCTACCAACGCGGGCATCTTCCGGCCGGTGGAGATCATTGCTCCTGAGGGCACGTTGGTCAACGCCCGCTTTCCACGAGCGGTAGCCGCAGGCAATGTGGAAACTTCGCAGCGGATAACGGACACGGTATTGGGTGCCTTTGCCCAGGCGCTGCCGCAGATCGTGCCCGCAGCGTCCCAAGGCACGATGAACAATCTGACCATTGGTGGAGATGACCCACGTACCGGCGGGCGGTTTGCTTACTACGAGACGATTGCCGGAGGAATGGGTGCATCGGCGCAGGCGGACGGCCTTTCCGGCGTCCACGTTCACATGACCAACACGCTGAACACGCCGGTCGAAGCAATGGAATATGCCTACCCGCTGCGCGTCACGCGCTACGAACTGCGCCGGGGGGCTGGCGGCGCCGGCAAGCACCGGGGCGGCGACAGCATATACCGGGAAGTGGAGCTTCTCGCCGATGCCACGGTGACCATCCTGTCCGAACGTCGACGACATGCACCCTATGGCCTCTACGGTGGCGAGCCAGGGGCCAAAGGGGAAAATCGCTATTTCCCGGCAACAGATGAATTTTTGCCGCCGGAGCTTGCGAGCTTGCCGGAGAAAAATGGGTACCGGATTCTGCCCGGCAAAATCACTTTCCCGGCACGAAAAGGCGCTCGCGTGGGGATCGCCACCCCCGGCGGAGGGGGGTACGGAAAGAGATCCACAGACTCAGGATAGTAGGGGCGCCCGGCCAGACGTCCCAATCACCCGCCGGAATGCCTCTGGGTGGGCCGGGCCCGTGGGCGTATCCCAGGGCACTGTGGCGTCCAGGATCATTTTCGCTCCCGTGCTCTTTGTCCCAGGGTGATGGTGTGCCGACGGGTCGAGAGAGCTGGAGGGCATGTCCGGCATCACGCGCAGATCCCGATTCGCCTGGAAGCGGGTGGCAACGGCCCACTCCACGTCTTCCGGCGAGAAAATGTCCACGTCGTCGTCCACAACTACCACGTGTTTCAGTGATTGATGTCCCCGGAACGCTGCTATCCCGGCGGCAATCCCGTCATCCGGGGAGCGCTTCTCTATCTGCACTACCGCGTGCAGCCAGGATGCACCCCCCGGGGTGACGTACACATTGAGGCACCGACACTCCTTGGATACCTCGTCGCAGATGGTCGGTTCCCGCGGCATCCCCATCAATAGCCGATGCTCCCGCATCCCCGGCAAGAGTGCCTGGTAGATAGGGTCGCGCCGATGGTAAATTCGATCTATCTCCACAATCGGCTGCTGTCGCACGATATCCATGGTGCCGGTCAGATCCACGAAAGGCCCTTCAGTTGCCATGTTGTGCGTTATCCGTCCTTCCAGCACTATCTCCGCAGCAGCGGGCACCAGGAGGCCGGTCAGGGGGGCTTCCACGAGGGGCGTCGGAGCCATTGCCTGAGCCAGGTGCATTTCGAACACCCCCTCCGGTGGCGACATGGACGCTGCCAGGAGGATGTGTGGCGGCAAGCCAATGGCTATCGCCACGGGGACGTCGCCTTTGCTCCGAGTCCAGGCGGTGTGGGCACCTCGCCCCTCCACCAGGCGAGCGACCAGGTGGGTGGAGTCGAGGCGGAGAAGCCGGTGGAAGCTCACATTTTCATAGCCGTTGCCTGGGACGCGGAGAAACACCACAGATGCAGTGGCGTAGTAGCCTCCATCGCCGGGCCAGTGGCGGAGGAACGGGACACGCAGCAGGTCCACCGCTGGCTCCTCCACTTCCATCCATGGAGCTCCCGAATCCACAGGCGGAGGAACGGGGGTTGCCAACGCTTCCCGGAGTCGGAAGAGGAGCCTATCCGGCGGCACTCCCAGGGCCAGTGCATAGTAACGCCTGTCGGAACCGATGCCGCCCACCATCCGGTATCCTGGATACCCCTCGACCGACCGAAAGAGGACCGGCGCACCGTCTTCTGCCGCCAGGATACGGGCAACCTCCAGGTCGGGAGATACAGGCCGGGGCACCTGCTCCAGCAGGCCTCTGTTCTCAACCTCTCTGATGAAGCCTCGCAGATCTGTTGGACCTTGGTTCAACGTTCGCCCCTATCGTGGTCACGAGAACACTCTTGCCCCTGGCACTCAGGAGAGCATTCTTCACCGCCTCTATCCTGTCCTGGGTGACCAGTGCTATCATCATCCCGCCTCGACCTGCGCCAGTGAGTTTTGCCCCCAGCGCGCCAGCGTTTCTGGCTGCCTGGACCAGCCGCTCCAGAGGGCCGGAAGAGACACCCATGGATTTGAGGAGATTGTGATTCTTGTCCATGAGCTCGCCCAGGCGCTCTATCTGCCCCCGTTCCAGGATATGGCGGGCCTGGCGCACGATGGAAGCTATCTCATCGAAAATAACCTCGTACCTTTCTGGGTTGTCCCTCCAGCCATATCTCACCGAGGCAACCACTTCCCTGGTGGGGCTGTGCCTGCCGGTATGTCCCAGAACCAGGGTGAAAGGACGCTGGACTTTGAGGATTTCAGGCTCCGTGCCGTAGAGAAACCAGATCGGCTTCTCCAGGGCGATGACTGCATTGTCTATCCCGCTGGGGGAGCCGTGGTAGAGCTGTTCCGTGCGATATACCATCTCCGATGTCTCCGCGGGAGTAAATTCCCTCCCCAAAGCAGTGGCCAGCGCCCGCAAGATCGCGGTGGCCACAGCCGCGCTGCTTCCCATCCCACCACCTATGGGTATCCGCGAGGTCAGCTCTATGCTCCACGGCAGGCTTTCCATTCCAAGCATGGAGACAATGAGCCGGAGAACCCTGGCAAGGGATGTCTGGTTTTCCTCGTCGGAGAAAACCACACGTCGGTTTATGTCCGTGGCGACCAGTACGCCAGGCTCATCAGGGTCCAGGTTCACCGTCGCGGTGACTTTGAGCTGACGGATTGGGACGGCTATTGCTGGACGGTGATAGACCACTGCATGCTCTCCGAAAAGGATGGCTTTGGCGCAGGCTTCGCCTGTGACGGTTCGTTTGGTTCCGGTCGCGAGTGTCTTTTCCACAGTTCCTCCTACCCCAAAAATGAGTCACGGATCACATAAATTTTGCAAGATTCTATATCCAGGGCAGCACCTCCCCTAGCCGTGGTGGTTAACCGGAAGTGCTTTTACCACTCGAATTGTAGGATGTGTCAGACGGTGCCAGATGCACCCTGGTGGGACACAGCAATGTCGAGCCCCGATAATCCGTCGCCGGGGTGGAGCGGCATCAGCCCGCCCGACACAGCGCGGCAGTTCGGCCCCAACTGTAACAGGGAATCCTGGGATTGCCTGGAGCAAAGGCGAGCCTTGTATCCACCCAGACGGATGCCAAGGGTTGCCCCCACTTCTTCAAAGATACCAGGATATGTCCAGGGAAAGTCTGATCAAGACTAACACAGCATTGGAGCACGCGTTGTCGAGAATACTCGGAGACAAAGCCTTACTGTGGCTAACGCAGCCTGTCTACTCGCGGGACCGCTTTCTGCCAGGAACGGACAGCAATGAAACGTTTCCAGCCGTGAGTGCGCAACCCCATGCTGCTAAACATAGTATAACACACCCACGCGATTGAGCCAAACCGAGGTAGGAGAAGGGAATGCGAAGCAAATCCCAGGGATCTGTCTGCGAATTTACAAATCGACCTGACAAAAGGACGGTGCCAGGAAGGCCACCAGGTCTGTGGAGCGAACCGAGAGTCCACATCAACAAACAAGCAAGTCAACGAATAGAGCGAATGGGCGAAGTTCGTTGATTCGCTGATGTGGACTCTCAGTCTGCCCTGCAATATTCCACCGGTTTCGAGCGCTATTACCTCTATGTCTGCACCAGATAGTGGGCACCTTGCCTCACTTCAGCAAGTCCAGGACCTTTTCTTTTCTCACACCGTGAACAATGACCTGTTTGTTCCTGCCCGTCTCGCCTCGGAGGATCTCCACGTTTCCCTTCGGAACGCCCAGGAGCTTGGCCAGCAGCTTTATCAACGCTTTGTTGGCGGCGCCTTCCACCGGAGGGGCCGAGATTCTCACTTTCAGAGCATCGCCATAAAGGCCAGCTACGCCCTCTTTTTTCGACCTGGGAAGCACGTGGACAGAGAAAATCACGCCCTTGTCCGTCTCCCGCACGTGCAAAGACGGCGTCACCATACCAACAACTCGCCGCGCGCGAGCCTCTGGCTGAAGTGCGGAATGTCCGCCAGCTCTCGCTCTATCACCTCGGCGGTCGCCGACCGCGCTTCGTCTTTGTCGGTCTCCTGATTCAATATCAATTGGGCAGCGGCCACCAGAGGCCTGTCAATCGGGTGTCCTATCTGGCTGCAAAGCCACACTGTGGTCTCACGCACACCAGGTACCTCTCGGTATATCTGATCGGCGATATGATGGCTTAGGAGGTTGTACACTTTCCCTACATGGCTGATCGGATTCTTTCCTGCAGCCGCTTCGGTAGTCATGGGACGATTCAAAGCGATCACGCCGTTGACCCGGTTTCCGCGTCCCACTTGCCCACCATCGGCGCCTTCGGCCGATGTGCCGAGAACCGTCAGGTACATCCCGCCTTCGCCTCTCTCCGGATCGTCCAGAGTATTGATGTCGACCTGAATCTCATCCAGGCTCTCCCGCTCGCGGTCTACGAACTCTTCCACCGCGTGCCGGATTGCATCTTTCCGCTCGAAGTAATGAGCTTGCGTGGTGACGAATCGGTCTACGAACGCCAGCGCTATGGTCAGGGTCAGGGACTTATGGAAACGGTACCCCATCACCTTTACATCCTCGCCAGCCTCCGGAAATATCGCTTTGAAAGCATTGGAATTAAGGAACCGCTCTGTGGCCAGGACTATCCGCTCTGTTTCGCTTAGGGGAGCGTATCCAACCCCCACTGACGTGTCGTTGGCACCGATGATATCACGTTCGAAAATGTCACTGAGCTCCGGAGAGCCCTGCTTTATTTCGTTCTGGAACACGATGTGGCGGTCTGGATCGACGAAGCGCAGGTTTCCGCGGATCCACTGACGAGCCGTAGCTTCTGCAATCTCACCCACCGGTATACGCTTGCCTTTGTATTCGTAGGTTGCCCTGTCGCCGAAAATCAGGCGCATCGGCTCATTCACGCTTCCCCCGCCAATGTGCGGTGACGTCTGCCCCGCTACCAGAAGCCCTTTGTCGATGTTATGGTGCAAGATCTTGCCAAAAATGTTCAGGTAAGCCCTGGAGAGGGCCACCGATACAGATTCCATGATGGCGTCGCAGATAGAATCGGGGTGTCCTACGCCTTTCCGCTCTACCAACTCCACTGGCTGCTCATCCATCGGCAGATGCGGAACCGATTCTACGAAGATATTCCGGGTCACTCCCATGATTCCCCCTCCCGCTGTGGGCTACCGTTGCTTACATGTACCTGATTTCGAAGCCCAAAAATCCACCTGTGTAGGGCTCGTCTTTTTCTTCGACTCCCGTGACCATGGCCCCTGGCGGCCCGTGATGACACCACTTCACAGCTTTTTGGACGTCGTGTTCCTCGCCTTCCAGCACCGCTTCCACACGGCCATCCCACATATTGCGCACCCAGCCGGTTACACCCAGGCGTCGTGCCGTGTTCTCGAGGCTGTATCGAAAGCCTACACCCTGCACCATTCCACTGATGAAGAGGTGTTTGCGCACCATGCCCATAGAGAATTCCCTCCGTCGCAGAAGAGACGACGCATGCGTCGCTTTTCACACCGGCATTTGGTAGATCCGGTAGATGCGGTATACCTCACCACCCAGGTTTCGGATGGCATTGTTGACCGGGGCGTTTGTCTCCAGCGTCCAGGACATCTCGCTCTTGGTATAGCCACGCCTGAGAGCGGCCTTCGTCATCTCATAGTACATGAGGGCGTCCACGCCTCGATTCCGGTACTCTTTGATCACT
>CAZDOZ010000040.1:0-16000 GCA_964507175.1 uncultured Anaerolineae bacterium | reverse complement strand
CCCTGGCTTGCCCAGGGCGCTTGTAGTGGCGAGCTGTTAGCTCGCCAGTCGAGCCAGACGGCTCGACCTACTTCCGAGCATTGCAAGATTCTTCACCTTGGCTCGCTCCGCTCGTCTTGGTTCAGAATGACGAACGGTCAAGATGCCGTGGGAGCGCTGTCCCATCTCCTGCGTGCAGTTCCCGAACGTTCTCAGGGATATCTCAACGATCAACCCCGTTTTTTCTTTAGAAGATCGTACCCAAACCGACGGAGGGCATCCTCGTCCTTGCGCCAGCGCGGGCGCACTTTCACCCACAGTTCCAGGTATACTTTTCGGCCTGTGTTTGACTCCAGTTCCTTTCTGGCAGCCTGTCCTATCCGCTTTAGCATCCTGCCACCCTCGCCAACCACTATCCCTTTCTGGCTGTCCCGCTCCACGTAGATCGTGGCAGAAATGTAGAGCAGGCCGGAGGGCCGCTCTTTGTACTCGTCCACTACGACAGCCACAGCATGGGGCACTTCCTGACGGAGAAACATGAGCGCTTTCTCGCGGATTATCTCCGCAGCGATGAAACGCTCCTGGGCATCGGTGACCTGATCGGGCGGGTAGAAACGGGGCCCTCGAGGGAGTAGTTCTCGGAGCATCGAGAGCATTTCCTCCAGGTTGTCGCCGCGCGTTGCGGACACCTCGATCCATGATGCTCCTGGAGCCAGATGGCGGAACGTTGCTTCCCGATCCTCCACCTCGCTTGGAGAAGCCAGGTCCACTTTGTTGCCCGCAAGAATAATTGGGACGTTCCTTTTCAGCCCGCTCAGCCGTTGTGAGATGAGGATATCCTCCTCGTGCGGCGGGCCGGAAATGTCTACCAGCCACAGCACCACGTCCACATCTTCCAGCGCACGGAGTGCCGTTTCCACCATGAACTCTCCCAGCTTGTGCAGTGGCTTGTGGATGCCAGGCGTGTCCACGAAAACAATCTGGCTGCCCGGCCCGGTCAGGATACCCAGCATTGTCGTGCGAGTCGTCTGCGGCTTCGAACTGACAATGGCGATTTTCTGGCCCAGGATACGGTTCATCAGGGTCGACTTGCCCACATTCGGTCGCCCGATGAGCGCCACGAATCCGGACCGGTGATTTTCGGGCACTTCCCACCAGTTCCCGCCACGGTTTGGGGTTCCTTCATGCTCGGTCACGTTGGCTCCTCTGTAGTATCTCCCCAGGGGCGATCTGCTGGGTCGCCCCGACCGGCCCCCTCCTCCCCCGACATCGGGAAGGGAGAGAGAAAAGGGCGTTCTAGGGGGCGGTGGCTTCGCCGCCACCCAAAACACTTCTTCCGGTAATCTTTCAACCGGTACGTGTCAATTTGTGTTAACCTGTGGTCTACTTTCGGAGCAGAGCTGTTGCACGCTGGAGGAACATGGATAACCGTGACCTCTTTCTTCTCCGCATTTGTTCCAGGTACTCCTTCGCGATCCTGTATCCGGCCGGTATAAGTTCGGCGCTGTGACGGAAATCCCACGTCTCGACAGGCGGCTCTACACGCAACCATATCCGATGCACCGGCACCCCGTACGCCTTCGCGAGTGTCATTTCCAATTCGACCTGTCGTTTTTCCACGGCATTGAACACTCTGCTCAGAAAAGGGCCAAACCCGTGACTCTTTGGATCCAACGCCTTGGGCTCTAAGAGATCCAGGGCGAAAATCTCGGTAGCGCCTCTCGAGACGGCGACCTGAATCGGCAGATTGCTCACAAGCCCTCCATCCATCAGCATCTCCCCTTCTTTTATGATCGGCGGCATCCATGGCGGAAGGGTAGAAGACGCCCACACCCCATCCAACACTTTCTCTTCAGGGTCGGTACCATAAACCCGCAAGCTGCCTTCGAGAAGATCGGTTGCCACCACGTAGAGCTCCACCCCCTCGATGTCACCAAAACGAACCTCAGGGTCTGGCATGTACCTGGACAGCAAATTCCTCGCTTGGTAGTCAGGATGATAGTGAAGCCGGCTGTTCAGTATCCGAAAAGTGACCCGCAAAAAGTTGTGAGGCAGCAAATTAATATTGCGAATTTCTTTCCATATTTCCTCCAAACGTTCCAACTGGGTTTCTGGAGGTCCCATGGCGAAGAATGCTGAATTCGCCGCTCCTATGGATGTGCCGACGAGCATTTGGGGTCTGAAGCCCTCCTCGATCAGCGCTCTCATGGCACCAACTTGCAACGCCCCTCGGCCACCGCCACCGCTCAGGACAAATGCCAGTTTCTTCTCCCCCATTGTGATTTTCCACTCCTACCTTCCCCATAACGGCAAGCAAACAGAAGCTTGATTCTGCTCTCGGCCGAAAGTCGCGGGAAACTCAACACAATCCGACCCACAGACCCGCATTCCATGCGCTATCCGTGGCCATTTTCGAAGCGACCCGCCCATCCAGGGCACACGCCCCGCACCCTTAAGTCATCGTCAGGACAAATTGTCAAGTTCCAAGAACCGCCAGACTGAGATCACCAAGCCGTGGCTCATAATAACGCCAATATCAGTGTCATTCTGTGCCTTAGCCAGCCGTGATGCCTCGGTGATTTGTCAAGGTGGGAAATAGCCTTTCTAAACCATGCTCAATATTACCACATGCTGGGCGACGGGGGAACTCGGGTTCAGACATGATCTCGGACATGGTGAGTAGTGGTGCATCGTGAGCAAGGCAAGGCTCGGGCAGCACGGGTGCAGCGTGCTGCACCGGTACCGATTCACTCCGGCGGAGGGACGATGTCCAAACTCACGTCCAAAGTTCAGGCTCTGTTGCTTGCGGAAGCCTCCCGTTTGTGTTAAAATCCTCACCAGTTTTTGAGAAACGCCGACTTTGGCAAATTGTGGGAAGCCCTGACCTTACGGGGATCACGGGAAAGAAAAACTTGGCGCTTTCTGAGGGTGCAATGACAATGCCTTGGCAGGATGGTCTCCGCGAGCGGATGGACATTTTCCCCTTTTCTCGCGAAAATCCCCAGACAGCACCGGGGAAATGCACGGCATTCCGTGTTTGCCCAAAAACAATAGTGACGATATCTGAAACGCGGAAAAGCATGCTTCTGGAGGTGATTCCGTAGACATGGGAGATAACAGTTCGACTTTGACGAAGGTCGGTTCTTGGTTAGAGAAAGGCAATGGTTCTAGAGCGCTTGGAGCTGCCATTGTCGTGCTTTTGATCGTCAGCCTGTTGATGCCTCCAATCTCGGCATGGGCCAGAATATCTTCGCTGGGATACACCCCAATCTCTTACGAAGGCGGCAGTGTATCCGATCCGGATGGCACTCAGATAACTTTTCCTGCCGATGGCGTGGCATCGCCCTTCGAAGCGAAAATCTCGTCTTTGCCCAGGGTTATTTTTCTAGCAGGGACAGGCGTCGGCGAGGAAATGGAGAAAGCTGCCGCCGCAATCCCGCAAAACTTAGTGCTCAAAAGCCCCTTCTACCAGATTTCGGTCAGGGGAAAGCCACCTGACAAAGTGGTGGTTACCGTCCCGATTCCGAACGACTCTGAACCATACGAAACTCTAGACCTATACACATGGGACGGCAAGGAGTGGAAATGGCTGCCCAGCAAACTCATCCGAGAGGACGAGGTGCTGGAAGCAAGGCTCGACAAGCCGGTTCCTTCTGTCGTGGTCATGCAAAGCCCATCGCAGCCAGTGGGAGTCAATCTCTTCGTCCACAGCAATGCCTCTATCCCAAAAGACGGAAAAGGAACTTTCACGGCTTTGCTACCCCTCAGTTATGCCCTGAAGGACGACAAAGGAAATATCCGGGAAACATTTTCTCCTGAAAGCCTGACAAAACAGGGAGGAGCAGGGTACTCTGTTTTGCCAGTCATCAGGAACTGGGACGATGCTGGTACCGTGAGAACGGACTTAGCAGATAACCTGCTGAAGCGAGAAAAGTCCCAGGACGCCCTCATCGGCGCCGCGGTGGACCTCGCCGTCGGGAACCTTTACCCCGGGGTCGTGCTTGACTTCAGGCATGTCGACAAGACACTCAGGCCCGAGTACACCCATTTCGTGGAAAGAATGGCAGGCAAGCTTCACGAGGCTGGCAAGATCCTGGTCGTGAGGGTCGATTCTCCTCATCAGATCGCTGAGGACAGGTTTGAGACTGGCGCTTACGATTGGTACGCTATCGGTCAGGCGGCGGACCTGGTGCAGGTTCCTGCCCCGATCGATCCTACGGCCTACAAGCGCGGAGGACGACTGGACCAACTCATGATCTGGGCAGTAGGACATGTACCACGGCAGAAACTGCAAGTCATTCTGGCGGGGCGAAGCGTGGAGAGGGTAGGAAATTCCTTCATCCTCCACTCCTACGAGGAAGCGACCGCACCGTTCATGGGTCAGGTGGAGATCGACGGGAAGGCAAAGCCGGGAAGCCGGGCCACCGTCTCGCTCAAGCCGAGCAACATCGTTTCGCCGTTGCAGGTGGACCCTGAAACATCCCAAAAGTGGTACAGTTACAAAGATGCCTCCGGCGAGATCAGGACTATCTGGATCGAGGACAGCGCCAGCATGGCGCACAAGCTAGGCATGATCTCGGCGTACAATGTGAACGGTGTGACACTGGGCGACCTGCCGTCGGATGCGCTTGGTGGGAATGCCCCTTTGTTTGCGGCTTTGCAGCATTTCGTCCGTGGAAATCTGGATAAATCGCAGATGGGCGACGATTTGGGTGTTGCTTTCACCGTTAACGGCCAGAACGGGCAGGTGGCGCATGGGAAAGCGTCACTGGAGAACCCGAAATTCTCCTTCCAGATCCCGAAGAACGCCTTATCCCTCAATATAAGGGCAAGTGTGGTGAGCGGAAACCAGCCGTTGGGTACCCCCGTTTCAATTCCTATGGCAATTGCAACACCGACCCCTCGTCCCACGCCAACGCCCGTCGCCACACCTACTCCCACTCCGCCCCCGTATCCGGTGGTCGTCACCAACGAGGCGATCAACCTGCGATCCGGCCCTGGAACCGTTTATCCCAGGGTTGGCAAAACCCAGCCGGGCCGAATGTACCGCATAATAGGCAAAAACAAGCAGAGCTCCTGGTGGGAGATCGAGATGCCCGGCGGGAAGAAAGCATGGATATCGGCGAAATACTCCAATGCTAGCGGCGATTTAGAGCAGGTGGCGTTGGAGAAGAAGATCCCAAAGCCTCCGGTTGTACATCCGGCTTTCGCTCGCGCCCCGGGATTCTTCGGGTACGGCATCCAGGCTCACATGGTGGACAACAACCAGGCCCCGAGAGTGATGCAGGCAGTCAAAGACCTGGGATTTGGCTGGGTCAAGCAGCAGGTGGAATGGAAAAGGTTCGAGCCCAACAAAGGCAACTACCAATGGGGACCGTTGGACAACCTCGTCAACGTGGCCAATCAATACGGCGTCAAAGTGATGCTTAGCGTTGCGAAGGCGCCGAGATGGGCCCGACCCGGCAATACTGACCTCAGTGTGGAGGGGCCTCCGTCCAACCCGCAGGATCTAGCCGATTTCATGAGCGCTCTTGCCAGGCGGTATTGTGGCAGGGTTGGCGCCATAGAAGTCTGGAACGAGCAGAACATCAACTACGAATGGGGCAACGAACCACCCGACCCTGCCAGGTACATAAGCCTGTTGGCTGCATCCTACCGCGCTATCAAGGCTGCCTGTCCTCGGATGATCGTGATCAGCGGAGCTTTGACTCCGGCTGGCGATGTAACCATTGGAGGCCAATGGCGCGCGGTGGACGATGTGAACTACCTGACTGCCATGTACCAGCATGGTCTGAGGAACTACTGCGACGCTGTAGGAGCACACCCCAGCGGGTTCAATGTGGCTCCGTGGGTTCACGGAGGAGCAGAGGCATGTCAGTTCATCACTCAGAGGAATGCCCGTTTCCGAGGACCATGCGACTCACCACATCACTCCTGGAGTTTCAGAAGCACTATGGAGATGTACCGGAACGTCATGGTGCGGTTCGGAGATAGCGGCAAGCGCATATGGCCTACGGAGTTCGGCTGGGCATCCAGCCCCAATCCGGCCCCAGGATACGGGTACGCAGCGGACAATTCCCTGCAAGATCAAGCTGAGTGGACTGTAAAAGCCTATCAGATGATGAAATCGTGGGGATGGGTTGGCGTGGCTTTCCTCTGGAACCTGAACTTCAAAGTGGTGGCACCCGGGTCTGAGATGGGGCAGTGGGGCATAGTTGGGCGATACTGGGATCCGCTGCCTGCTTACAATGCGCTGAAAGCCATGCCTAAGTGACTGGATTTGTGATCGGAGAGGTGAAACAGCTCACCTCTCCGATTTTACGACAGGAAGGAGTCCCATGAAATTCCCAAAAGCCCTTTCATTGCTGCTGGTTATGTCGTTTGTAGCAGCTTCATGCGGCGGCCGCGGCGCCAAGCCAACCCCTACAGAAGCACCACAGAGGCCGATGGCTACGCTACCTCCACTGCAGCAGCCATCTCCTGCATTCTCTCCTATCGGCAGCCCGACCGCCGCGGCGACTGCCACAGCCAGCCCACAACCGACCGCTGTCGCTCCAAAGCGGACAGTTGCTCCCGTGTCTGTTCCTCCTACACCAACACCCTTGCTCAGCGCGGCAACCCCATTGCCAACTGCCACGAGCAAAGCCAAGATACCGTTCGGAGATGTAATGTCATCTCCAGATTATGGCATCCACGCGTTTCTTTGGTGGCGTCCGGAGATCGCCGACCGCGATCTTGGATTGATAAGAGATGCTGGGTTCACGTGGGTAAAGCAGTGGTTTGCCTGGAAGGACATCGAGGGAGCAGGGAAGGGTGTGTTCGATTGGTCTCATTCCGACCGAATAGTAAAACAGGTACATGACGAGTTCCGGCTGAAGCTTTTGGCGCGTACCGATGGGTATCCCAAATGGGCAGGGCCTCCTCCCGAAGATGCCCAGGACTATGCGGATTTCCTGTATGCCCTGGCAAACAGATACAAAGGGAAAATACAGGCGTACCAGATTTGGAACGAGCCAAACCTTGCCAGAGAGTGGGGTGGTCACAGGCCAGACCCCGCGGGATATGCCAGGATGCTGAGGCTGGCATATGCCGCCATCAAGAAAGGAGACCCAAATGCCATCGTGATCAGCGCGGGGATGGCTCCCACAGGAACGAACGACAACACCGCCATGCCGGACGATCTTTTCATCAAGAAAATGTACAAAGCTATGGGGAACAGCAACGGTTATTTCGACATGCTGGGCGTCCATGCTGCTGGCTACAAAGCCCCTCCCGAGCTTGCTCCGGCAGCAGCTGCGTCGAACAAAGCGCTCTACGGCGGGGAGCGGTTTTTCTGCTTCCGCCATGTAGAAGACCTGCGCAAGATCATGGTGGAAGAAGGTGATGCAGGCAAGCGAGTGGCTATTCTAGAATTCGGCTGGACCTCTGATCCGATCCATCCGGCGTACAAGTGGCATGCCGTAACAGAGCAGCAGAAAGCAGAGTATATCGTTCGGGCTTTCAAATGGGCCAAAAAGCACTGGACTCCGTGGATAGGGGTCATGACCTTGATTTACATGCCGGATATGGATTGGACGAAACAGGATGAGCAGTATTGGTGGGCCATCACGAGGCCGATGAAAATAGACGAGTGGAAATTGCTGCCTGCCTACATCGAAGTGTGCAAGTATTTAAACTCCGAGAGGGGCCTGGGCAAGTGCCCTTGGGCATCTCGGAACTGAGTGTGATAACTTCTCGATAGCCTGTGGGAGCAGATCTAACCTGTTCCGAAAATAGCTCACGGGGAATGCGGACAACATGGAAAGGCCAGATCTGGCAGGCACCATTGGACATGGATTACCCGACAGTGTCCCCGCTGAAAAGCAGGGGTTAGGGATCAGGGATTGAGGTCCGGCGAAGGCGCCCTACGGCAGAGGCTGACTTCCCACCCTAACCCCTCTCCCCTGAACCCTCGTCTGATGCCGCACAGCAGATCCTTCATTCGTCAGAAGGATGCACCTCGCACGAACAACGTTCTGGTCGGCGGGCGTTAGCCCCCTCAAGAACCGAACTTCATTCGGTGCTTGCGAACCCCAACACATCCCACTACTTTTGAGCGCCACCAATTGCTCTGACAATGCCGCGAGCGGCACCACCCCAGGTGACGCTCGGTCCGATAGTCGCAAACATACACGAAAATCGGCTATAAGGTCTCCCGGAAAGTAGCACGTTTCGTTGATTCGCTGATGCGGACTCCCAGTCCGCTCTACAGAACCACAAAGTTTCGACCGTCGCTCCGAACCGAGAGAACAAAGCTTCAGGGCCAGTCCGTCAATTCTTTGGGAAGCCCTGCCCCGCAGAAAAATGCCATTGACCGGAGCAATGTTTTCGAGTATAATCAATATAGCAGCCAGGCCCCATTCCGGAAAACAACCATAGGCTCTGGGCCTGGCAATGTTTTCGTCTGGGGGCTTCAATGACAACTTATCTTACCAGACGTCTCTACTACGACGACCCATACCTGCGCCGGTTCAATGCCAGGGTGCTACAATGGGAGGAAGTCGAAGACCATCCGGCCGTCGTATTGGATCAGACAGCGTTCTACCCCGGGGGCGGAGGACAGCCACCCGACTTAGGGAGCATCAATGGTGTCCCTGTGTTGGATGTGCGCCTCCGGGAACATGGTGGAGGCATATTGCACCTGCTTCAGGACCAGGTAAAGTCCCGGAATATCGTCGGTACGGTGGACTGGAATCGCCGTTTCGACCACATGCAGCAACACACGGGGCAGCATATCCTTTCAGCAGCTTTCTGGGAACTCTTCCGCGCCGAGACGATTGGCTTTCACATGGGGCTTGAAACTACGACCATAGACCTGAACCAAAAGGACCTTTCGGAGGAAAAAGTCGACAGGGCGGAGCGACTTGCCAACCACATCATCACGGAAGACAGAAAGGTCATGGCCCATTTTCTGAAACCGGGGGAGGAAGACCTCTTGCCGCTTCGAAAGCAACCAACGGTAACCGGCCCGATTCGAGTGGTGGAGATAGAGGGATTCGATGTCACTCCTTGTGGCGGAACTCATGTTAGCCGCACCGGAGAGGTAGGCATCATCAAGGTTGTGGGAGTGGAAAGACGCGGCGATGCCATGCGTGTCTCGTTCCTGTGCGGATGGCGTGCGTTCGATGAGTATTCGCATCTGCAAGAAATCGTTTCGAACGTCGCCAGGTATCTCACCACAGGACCAGACGATATCCCGGGCGTGGTTCAGAAACTCAAGACAGATCTGCAGGCAGCACAGAAAACTCTGCGCCGCACAAAAAGCCAATGGATGAAGGAGTTGGGCCTCCGCCTGACCGAGAACGCCAAGCCGCTAGGGCCTTGGCGTCTGGTAATGTACCGGCTGGAGGAAGGGATCGATCCTGGAGTTCTTTCCCGCGTGCTGGCAGAGCATGACAACGTAGTCGCTGTCCTGGGGTGGACGTCGGGCGATAAAGCACAGATGATCCTGACCAGAGGCAGCAATGTGGAACTGGACATGTCCGACGTGCTCAGACGTGTGGCGAAAAAATTCGCAGGTCGGGGCGGGGGCGGCTCTGAGCGTGCACAGGGTGGGTTCTCGGACGCCAGCATCCTTGACGACGCGATGGAGTATGCCCGCGATCTGATCTCCAGGGATAGCATGGCCTGAGCGGTGGCTTTGTTGTCGTTTGAGGCTTCGAGCAACCATCTCTTGTCGCCGGCAAAGCATAGTCGTGAGGTAGATATGATAGAAGAGGTCGTACCCGGTGTCTTGATAGAGAGGGAATTCGAGGGTGCCAATGCAGGTGCCATAGTAAGTGAAGAGGGGGTTGTGTTCGTTGACACTCCACGCATACCATCCCAAGCCAAAGCATGGCTGAAAGAGGTCCGTGAAAGTGTCGGAGAGGATATTCCGTTCCTTTATCTCATAAACACGGACCATCACAAAGGCCACTGTCTTGGGAACAAATATTTCGGAATCCCGATTATAGCCCACGAGATCGCTTGGAAACATATGCGCGGCTACAAAGAGAATTTCAAACAGCGCCTGATAAACTCTTACAAGAAAAAGCGGCCAGAGGTGGCCAAAGAATTCGAGGACTGGGAAGTCAAAACCCCAGAAATCACTTTCAAGCATAAAATGACCATAGTCAAGGGGGACAAAGTCATACGGCTGATCCACGTGGGCGGACATACACCCGCGACCATACTGGTGTACCTGCCCAAGCAAAAAGTCCTTTTCACGGGTGATTGCGTCCTGGCAGAACAGCATCCTTTTATGGCCCAGGCAAATTCTAAAGCATGGCTGGATGCGCTTACCGCGATCCGGCGCCTCGGAGATGAGGTAAAGATCGTCCCCGGGCACGGCCCCGTTACGAATCGAAAAGCCACAGAGGAGATATCCGAGTATATCAGAGCACTCCGCTCGAAAGTTCGGCAGTGTTACAAAAGCGGCCTCACCAAGCAGGAAACGGCTGTCGCATTGGCGAAAGAGTTCATAGCGTGGTTTCCCATCCCTCCAGAGCGCCGATCGAAAATCGAATCACAGGTAAAACAGGGGATACGAAGGGTGTATCGGGAGATCGAGATCTACGAGATTGGCAAAAAAGGGAAAGAACCTGAGGATGAGGAAACCGATGACCAGGGGGAATGATGGCTCGCTTCCTGGACACCACTCCCGACACTGATTTGGAACGCCTGCGGAAAGCACTCGACGAATGCGAGCGCCTGACCACCAACGTGAAGGGTTCCGGCGCGGGGGTGGCGAAATTGTTGGAAGAGATGGATGAGGTAGATGCACTGACATCCAGGCTCCGGCAGGAGGGCGCCGATATCCGCTCCGAATTGACCCGCCTCGAATCCATACAGATGCAACTCCAAGATCGGGCAAGCGGCGTGGTGCGGGAGGCGGCCGTTGCAGGCGGCATGGCATCGCTGCGAGCAAGTGTACGCCCGCCGCGGGACCGATGGTGGTGGTACCTGGACGATCTGGTCCGCAGGCGTCGGAAGAGAGCGATAGCCAGGGCAGTCGCGGGCGTCTTGCTGGCGTTCGTGCTGATTTTTGGCGGGTACCATCTTCTCATGATCGTTTTCCCGCCAAATCCGGTAGCGTCCAAAGTGACAAACCTGGAGGCAGATGCCAGCAGAGCACTGGAGGATAGAAACTTTCAGGCTGCGCTGGAGGATTACCAAAAGGCATCACAGGTCGATCCAAGCGATGGTAGTCTGAGGATATGGGTAGCGGTTCTGGCCGATCGGGTCGGAAATGCCGAGGAGAGCAAGGAAGCAACGGCCGCCGCCAGGAAGCTGCTGCCGGGCGCCGATTTCTATATCCGGAGAGGTTATGTGTACCTCAACCTGGGGTCTCTGGACAAGGCTGCAGCAGACCTGGGACGTGCTATAGAACTTGACCCCTCCAATGCAATGGCGTATTATTTGCATGGCAATGTGATGGCCGCACAGAGACACGTGCAAAAGGCCATTGCCGACTACGACAAGGCGGCTGAATTGGCGAAAGCGCAAGGGGACCCCCGCATGGAGGGACTGGCGCGTATCCAGAAGGCTTACGTGCTGCAAAGCGGAAGTGGGATCCCTGAGCCAATCCGGTGAACCCGGGGCGCCACGGAAGTAACACCGCCTTACAAGCCTAAGGAGGGCCAGAGTGGGAGAGCAGGCTTACTACACTGTGAATATCTGTGGAGTCAAGCGGGACCTGCCCCTTTTTCAGGTAGCTCCCGGAGTCAAGATCGCTATCTTCAACATGCTGGGCGACACCGAGGTTGTTCAGGTGGCATCAAAAGAATTGACGAAGCTCCTCCCTGTGAAGGATGCCGATGTATTCGTAACGCCTGAGGTCAAGAGCATACCACTGGCGTATGCCCTTTCCGTCGAAACCGGCCTACCCTATGTGGTTCTGAGGAAAATCCGCAAGCCATACATGCTGAACTCCATCAAAGCGGAGGTCCTGTCCATCACGACCGGAGCACCTCAAACTCTATGGATGGATGGCAAGGACAGACACCTGGTAGAAAGGAAACGTGTAATTTTGGTGGACGATGTGGTCAGCACCGGGAGCACCCTCCAGGGGATGAGGAAGCTGATACGGGAGGCTGGCGGGACGATCGTTGCGGAATCGGCTGTGTTCACCGAGGGCGACCCTGCTAAGTGGGCTGGCATCATCTCTCTGGGGCACCTGCCGGTCTTCACGGAGTGATCGGGGAATCTCACATGCTGGGTTCAGACATGGCGAGTAGCGGTGCATAGTGAGCAAGGCAACGTTCGGCCGGTACGGGTGCAGCAATGCTGCACCCGTACCGACTCACTCCGGCGCAGCGGGTGGATATGATGGAAAACAGGCTTAGACGGATAGAAGAGCGGTACGAGGAGCTGCAACAAGAAATGCTAAAGCCGGATGTAGGGAGAGATCCCAGGCGTCTGGCTGAACTGGCGCGGGAAGCTTCGGAACTGGAACCCCTGGTCACCGCTATCCGCAGGCTGCGAGATTTGAATCGCCAGATAGAAGAAGCCAACGGCCTGACGGAATCAGAGTCGGATCCAGAAATGATAGAGCTCGCCAGGGAAGAGATCGAGAATCTGACCTCTCAGAGGGATAACGTAGAATCGGAGATACGCCGGATGCTCGTGCCGAAAGACCCGAACGATGATCGGGACGTGATTGTCGAGATACGCGCTGGCACCGGTGGCGAGGAAGCAGCGCTATTCGCCGCCGATCTCTACCGGATGTACGCCAGATATGTGGAATCCAAAGGATGGAAAACCTCCCTCATCAGCGCGAACGAGACCGGAATCGGCGGATTCAAGGAAATCATTTTCGAAGTGCAGGGCAAGGGTGCCTATTCCCGTCTCAAGTACGAAAGCGGCGTCCACAGGGTGCAAAGGGTCCCCGTAACCGAATCCCAGGGGAGGATACACACCTCCACGGCCACCGTGGCAGTGCTCCCAAAAATGGACGATGTGGAAGTGCAGATCAATCCAGAGGAGATCCGCATAGACGTCTTCCGCGCTACCGGGCCTGGCGGGCAGAGCGTCAACACTACCGACTCCGCGGTCAGGGTTACCCACCTGCCCACCGGCATTGTGGTCTCCTGCCAGGATGGAAAATCTCAGTTGAAGAACCGTGCCAAAGCCCTCTCGGTGCTTCGAGCGCGTCTCTATGCTATGGAAGAGGAAAAACGCCGCCGCGAGGTAGGCGAGGCGCGCTTGAGCCAGATCGGCACCGGAGAGCGTAGCGAAAAAATCCGCACCTACAATTTCCCGCAGAACCGCGTGACTGATCATAGGACTGGAAAGACGCTCTACAGGCTCCAGGCCATCCTCGACGGCGATCTGGACGAGTTTATCAACGAGCTGGCCGCGGAAGACCGAGCGCGTCAGCTTGCAGAAGTCGAGAAATCCCCGGCGTGATCACAGTTGCAGATGCGCGTCGGCTGGGGCGGCAAACGCTCGCCGACGCAGGAACCGACACCCCCACACTCGATACCGATCTCATCCTATCCCATGTCCTGGGCTGGAATCGCGCCACGCTGTTGGCACATCCGGAACGCTCTCTTGCCCCGGCAGAGGAAAAGGCTTTCAGATCGATGATCCGCAGGCGGGCCGAACGTGAGCCATTGGCGTATATCCTGGGGCGAAAAGAATTCTACGGCCTGGAATTCGAGGTCGGCCCGCAGGTACTTGTCCCGCGCCCAGAGACAGAACTGCTGGTGGAGCTTGCCCTGGATTACATCTGGGAGCATACGACGGCGCTCCGAGCCGTGGATGTGGGTACCGGCAGTGGTGCCGTGGCGATAGCACTGGCAGCGAACGCTCCAAAACTCCAGATGATAGCGTGTGATATATCCACAAAAGCGATTTCATTGGCCCAGGCAAACGCTCGCAAACACGGGGTTCACATTTCTTTCGTGGTGTCGGACTTGCTGACGCCGCTGAGGGGCCCTTTCGACCTGATTCTCGCGAACCTGCCTTACGTTGCCAGAAATGACTGGGGTTCCCTCCCGCCGGAAGTACGTCGGTACGAACCAACATCCGCCCTGGATGGAGGCGCGGATGGGCTAGACCTGTATCGGAGATTTCTCCCGCAGGCAAGAGATAGGCTGGCTTCGGGCGGACTCGTGGCTATTGAGATTGGGGCCAGGCAGGCCGACGCCGTCCTGGAGATGACCAGATATTGCTTTCCTGACGCCGCTGTCTCTCTCTGCCAGGATCTGGCCGGCCTGCCGCGGGTGGTATCTGTGAGAGCGCCTGCGATCTAAATTGGCTCTCACACGTTGTAGTAAAGCACGAACTCGTATGGGTGGGGGTGAATCCGGACAGGATCCACTTCGTTCTGCCATTTGTACCGGGCCCAGGTCTCGATAACGTCGGAAGTGAAGACATCCCCCTTCAAAAGAAACTCGTAATCCGACTCGAGGGCTCTCAGTGCATCTGCCAGGGAGCCGGGAACCTGCTTGATCAATCGGGCTTCCTCCGGAGGGAGGTCGTACAGGTCTTTGTCCATTGGCTCTCCAGGATCGATGCGGTTTTGCACGCCGTCCAGACCGGCCATCAGCATGGCTGCGAAGGTCAGATAGGGATTGCAGCTTGGGTCAGGAGGCCGAAATTCTATCCGCTTGGCCGCAGGCATGGCAGAGTACATCGGGATGCGGCATGCTGCCGATCGATTGCGCTGAGAATAAGCCAGGTTCACGGGGGCTTCAAACCCAGGAACAAGGCGCCGATAGGAGTTTGTGGTTGGTGCTGCCAGCGCAAGCACTGCCGGAGCGTGTTTCAGCAATCCACCGATGTAGTATTTCGCCGTGTCGGATATCTGGGCATACCCCGCTTCGTCGAAGAAAATGTTCTCGCTTCCCTTCCAAAGACTCTGATGCGTGTGCATGCCGCTGCCGTTGTCGGCGTAAAGCGGCTTAGGCATGAATGTGGCCGTGAGGCCATGCTGTCGGGCAACGTTCTTGACGATGTACTTGTAGATCATCAGGCTGTCCGCAGCGTGGGTCAGCGTGGAATACTTGATGTCTATCTCCGCCTGGCCCGCGGTCGCCACCTCATGATGATGTACTTCGACTTTGACCCCGGCCGCCTCCAGCGCCAGCACGATCTTGCTCCGCACGTCCTGGAGAGTGTCCGCTGGCGGCACCGGGAAGTATCCCCGCTTGGCCGGTATCTGTGCTCCCAGGCCTGGCACCATGTCCTTGCCGCTGTTCCACCAGCCCTCAACGCTATCCACCCGATAAAAGGACTCGTTGGTCGTGACCGAGTAACGGGCTTCGTTGAACAGGAAAAACTCCGCCTCAGGCCCCCAGTAGCTGGTATCCGCTATACCGGTCTGTCTGAGGTAAGCCTCAGATTTCTTCGCCACGTACCTGGGGTCTCGGCTGTAAGGCTGGCGGGTGATGGGGTCATACACGTCACAGATAATCGCCAGGGTGGGGACTTCCAAGAAAGGATCTATAAACGCCGAGCCTGGGTCGGGTACCAAGATCATATCCGACTCCTGGATTTCCTGGAACCCGCGTATCGAAGAACCGTCGAAACCTATCCCTTCTTCGAAGAGTCCCTCCGTTAATTCCCGTACTGGGGCGCTGAAATGCTGCCACGCTCCGAAGAGATCGGTGAATCTGAAATCCACCACTTTTACGTTTTTGCCCATTTTTACCACATCTGACGCTGTCTTAGGCATGGTACCAAACCCTCCTTTTGCCTTCGCTCTGAATTGGGCGCAGCGAAATGCAGAAACGCCATCATATCGCCACAATTGCAATTCTACCGGGCATCTGGGGCTTGGTCTATTACCCAAATGGGCCATTTCGGGGAATTCCAGGACGAGGTACCCTGCGCATGTGGTACGAGGATGAGGTAAGCTGTGCTCCTGTTGGTCAGGCTGTTTGCCCAACCAACGGGCTAAGCCTCTTCTTTATTCTCACCGTTATGTGGTGAATGGAACTTTTAACAATCGGGCTGACCTGCTGGGCTGAGTTTTTCGCCTTGAAGGCAGGAAAGAAGG
>CAZDOZ010000039.1:13798-16160 GCA_964507175.1 uncultured Anaerolineae bacterium | reverse complement strand
TCGCCAGAATGAAAGCGATCAAGCGGGTTTTCGACCCACACAACATCATGAATCCAGGGAAAGTGTTTCCGGAGTGAGCGGCAATGATTCCGAGGAACGGAAATTTGCAATGTTTGCGCTGTACGTACTTGTGGCTTATACTTAACTCAGGTAAGGTGCCTGCAGAGCATGGCGGAACGGAGCTGTATATTACATGAAAAGCGAGATACCTTTTGGCGCACAGTTCAGTCCTAATCAGGTAGACCTTGTTGAGCTACTGGAGTTGGCGTTATCTCACAGTGGAAACAGGAAGGGTCTGACTGATGCTATCCAGAAAAGGTTTTTCTCTTCCCATGCTGTCGACCAGCGACACAAGTTGGCAGATAACGTCGTTCTTTCTATGCGAGCTTACGGCCTTCTGGAGGAAAAGGCTGCCACTCCGACTGAGTTGACAAGAAAGTTGTGGAGTCTGAGAGGAAACCCCAACGGCATTTACAGCGAGTTTGCCAGGCATATTCTCTTGAATCTCCGCGGAATTGAGTATATCGAAACGGTAAAAGCATTACAGCGAGCGGGGAAAGAAGTCACGCTTAACACGCTGAGGAATACCCTTGTAGCAAGGGGCATTAATGTGCCGAGGGGGACAGTCCATCTCAGTAGCATGCGTCTATGGCTCTCAAAGGCAGGTATCTTTGACGAGGAAGCCAAGAGGAGAGATTTGTACGATGTAAACGAGGAGCGTTTGGAGTCTATTCTTGGTGTGGATTTGGACGCGATTGAAAGACTTTCCAGCCTGAATGAGATGCAAAGAGCATATCTTCGGGCGCTCGTGCGACTTTCGGGGGAAACTCCGCCCTTTGTGGCAAACAAAGTCGCCGACCTTGCGGAGACTCTGTATGGCGTGAGCTACAACCACAAGCAGCTTCCCAAGGACGTCCTTTTCACCTTGCGCGATCTTGGATACTTAACCTTGGAGAAACAAACCGCCGGGCGCGGAGCAAAACCTTATCTGGTGCGTACCACAGAAAAATTCGAGAGAGAAATATCTGAGCCGTTGTTGGAGGCTGCAGCCCGTAATGCAAGGCTTGTACCCAGTGAGTTTATATCCCTCTCTCTGTCACGCATTCTTGGCGATTTATCCTCTTCGGACACCTACACCAAAGGTAAAGCTCTGGAACTGCTGGTGATATACTTGAGCAGATTACTGGATCTGGATTTCAAAGGCTGGCGATTGAGAAGCTCTGACACTGGCGGGGCAGAGGTTGACGTGATATTGGAAGGCGCGAGGCTGATTTTTAGCCGCTGGCAGGTACAGGCAAAAAACACTTCTGTGGTGCATCTGGACGATTTAGCAAAGGAAGTGGGATTATCCCTCACCTTTCTTTACTCGAATGTTGTAATGGCAGTTACGACTGGACGGTTTACGAAGGACGCCATTGCCTACGCAACGCATGTAATGAAAAATTCGAACCTTCATGTCATACTACTCGACGGGAAACATTTAGAGAGAATAGCGAAAGACCCAACCGATATTGCAAGGATACTAAACAGCAAGGCCAGAGAAGCAATGCAGATAAAAGCCAGAGATTTCGGTAAGTGACGAGGTGTGTTATGGCAGTTGCTCGACCAGACCTGCTGAAAGTAGAGCCGTTTTATGAAACTGAATATGGGAAAGCTTATCTTGGGGACGCACTCGAGTACCTGAGAATGTTGCCTTCTGACTCTGTTGACCTTATAGTGACATCTCCACCTTTTGCCTTGAAGCGCAAAAAAGAGTACGGCAACGTTGAAGATGAGGAGTACGTGCCGTGGTTTTCCAACTTCGCTGTAGAATTCAAGCGGGTGTTGAAAGACACTGGGAGCCTTGTGATCGACATCGGTGGCACATGGGTGAGGGGGCAGCCTACTCGTTCGCTCTACCATTTTGAATTACTGATAGCCCTTTGCAGGGATATAGGATTCCACCTGGCTCAAGAATTCTACTGGTATAACCCGTCCAAGCTCCCATCTCCAGCAGAATGGGTTACGGTGAGGCGCATCAGAGTGAAAGATGCAGTCAATCCTGTTTGGTGGCTCTCCAAAACACCGTATCCCAAGGCAGACAACAGACGGGTTCTCAAACCGTACAGCGATTCTATGAAAAAGCTGTTGAGAGATGGGTATAGAGCAAAACGGCGCCCTTCAGGCCACGACATATCGGAGAATTTCTTAAAGGACAACAGCGGGGCTATTCCACCAAATCTGCTTGAGCTTGCCAATACAGATTCCAACAGTCTGTACTTGAGAAAGTGCCGTGAGGAGGGCTTGAACCCGCACCCAGCCCGCTTTCCTCACGGGCTGCCAGAGTTCTTCATCAGGTTCCTTACAGAACCCGGCGAGGTGG
>CAZDOZ010000039.1:3848-13698 GCA_964507175.1 uncultured Anaerolineae bacterium | reverse complement strand
CCTCACGGGCTGCCAGAGTTCTTCATCAGGTTCCTTACAGAACCCGGCGAGGTGGTCCTGGATCCGTTTGCGGGAAGCAACGTGACAGGAGAGGTAGCAGAACGGTTGGGCAGGTTCTGGCTGGCTTTTGAGTTAGTGGAGGAGTACCTGGAAGGCTCAAAGTTCCGATTTGGCTCCATGGAATACCGGGAAGACAATATCGCCCATGTTGGGACTGCGGAGGGATTGGTTCAGCTCCCATTGTTGGAGTCGGAACCCGAGTATGTGGAGGCAGCCGTTACCGCTGCTGAGAACCAGGATACAGAGCGGCGAGGATAACTGTCGAATTTCTGAGTACACAAACTTTGTCAACAAGCTACAACCAAACATCTTATGCAAGGAGGCATGAAAATGGCACAAAAGTATTCCAGAAAACCTGCAAAGGACTATGCGGCGGAACTGACACCGGAGACTTTGATCGAGATGTTCCGCTACATGCTCCTGGCCCGAAGGTTGGACGAGCGGATGTGGATGCTTAACCGCCAGGGGAAAGCACCATTCCACATCTCCGGCATCGGACAGGAAGCGATACAGGTAGCAGCTGCATACAGCTTGAGGAAAGGGCACGACTGGGTCTACCCATACTACCGGGACATATCCCTGGTGCTGGTCATGGGGATGACGCCCCGCGGACTGATGTTGGATCTGCTGGGCAAGGCAGGTGCTCCCAGCAGCGGCGGCAGGCAGATGCCGGAGCACTTCTCCTCACGGGAGCATAAACTGGTCACCATTTCGAGCCCTGTTGACACACAGGTAGCCCAGGCTCCTGGCACCGCATACGCCTCCAAGATGCTGGGAAAAGACGAAGTAACGCTGGTCTGCTTTGGTGAAGGCTCCACAAGCCAGGGATCATTCCACGAAGGCCTGAACTGGGCAAGCATCTACAAACTTCCCGTGGTCTTCCTTTGCCAGAACAATCAGTACGCGATATCCGTGCCACAGCGCAAAGAAATGGCGGTGGAGAACGTGGCCGACAGAGCAGCAGCTTACAACATGGCTGGCATATGGGTCGACGGTACTGACCTGCTCGCATCTTACAACGTTATGATGGAAGCGGTGGAACGGGCGAGAAACGGCGAAGGCCCAACTCTGGTGGAAGCCAAAATGTACCGTTTGGTTCCCCACTCCTCCGACGATGATGACCGAACCTACAGGTCACGTGATGAGGTGGAGTTCTGGAAGAAGAAAGATCCTCTGCCGCTTTTCGAGAAAGAGCTGCGTGATCGCGGTATAATGGACGATGCTTCGAGAGAGAAAATGGAAGAAGAGGTGAAAGCCGTCGTAGATGACGCCACCTCCTATGCGGAAAACGCACCTTACCCCCCTGCCGAAGAAGCCAGCTATCCTGTATTCGAACAGGTCGCCTGATCCAGAAGCGGAGGCACAAAGGCGCGGAGTTTCCAAAGGATTTTATAAATCTGCGGTCCTGTGTCTAACAGATGGAACTGTGCAAAGGAGCATGAATAAATGAGCGTAATGACAAATCTCCAGGCTGTTCACGATGCGATGCTTGAGGCTTTGCGGAACGATGACAGAACTCTGCTGATGGGCGAGGATGTTGGCCCAAGGGGCGGCGTATTCAGGGCAAGCCAGGGGTTCACCGAGGAATTTGGCGAGGAGCGGATAATCGACACGCCGCTGGCAGAGTATTCCATCGTCAGCACGGCGATCGGGATGACGATCAATGGCCTGCGCCCCATCGCCGAGATTCAGTTTGCCGATTTTTCATTCCCCGCGTTCGAGCAGATCGTAAACGAAGTCGCCAGGATGCGGTACCGCTCCAACAGCCAGTACTTCCTGCCGATGGTGATCCGGATGCCCTACGGCGGCGGAGTTGGCGGGGGGCTCTACCATTCCCAGAGCGTCGAGGCGTTCTACGCCCACGTCCCAGGACTATACGTGATGGCCCCTGCTACACCCTATGACATTTTCGGCATGTTCAGAACGGCAGTCAAGCTCAACGACCCGGTGGTCTTCCTGGAGCACAAGAAGATCTACCGCGCCGTCAAAGGCGAGGTGCCGGACGAGTACTATGAGATTCCCGCTGGCAAGGCGGACGTAAAGCGCGAGGGAGATGACCTTTCCATCATAACCTTCGGCATGATGCTTCACGAATCTCTGAAAGCCGCTGAGACCCTAGAAAAAGAGGATATCAGCGTCGAAGTGCTTGACCTCCGCTCGCTGGCTCCGCTGGACAAAGAAGCAATAATCGAGACAACCAGGAAAACCGGCAAGGCGCTGATCGTGTACGAGGACAACCTGACTCTGGGCATTGGCGCTGAGGTGTCGGCCATCATCGCACAGGAAGCATTCGAGTACCTGGACGGCCCTGTGATGCGGGTCGCCGGGCCGGATGTCCCTGCCGTGCCTTTCAGCCCGCCGATGCAGAACTGGTTCATGCCGAACGCCGAGAAAATCGCCAACGCTGCCAGAGATCTCGCAGCGTACTGATAAATAAAATCAGCGAATAAGCAAATCGGCGAATCGGCGAACAATTATCTCGCTGATTCGCTCCATTCGTTGATTCGCTGATTCCATGGGGAGGTCGATATGCCAGTCGAAGTGTTGATGCCAAAGCTGGGTGAGAGTGTGGTGGAAGGGACGCTCAGCAAATGGCTCAAGAAAGTCGGAGATACGGTTTCCGAGTACGAGCCTATCGCCGAGGTATCCTCGGATAAAGTCGATACCGAAATCCCAGCACCCGCATCCGGTGTGGTACTGAAGCTTTTGGTGGAAGAAGGGACAACAGTCCACGCAGATACCACGATAGCCATAATCGGGACGCCGGAGGAGGCAAAAGCCGGGGTAAAGCCTGTCACCCCGAAGGTGGAAGCGCCTGCTGCTGAGGAATCGACACCAATGAAGAAAGCAGAAACAGGGAAGATATCCCCGGTGGTGGCTCGACTGGCCGCGGAGTACAACGTGGATTTGAGCCAGGTCAAGGGAACTGGGCTCCACGGGCGCGTCACCAAGAAAGACATGATGGCGTACATCGAAGAGCGCGAGAAGGCGAAAGCGGCAGCCCAGGAAGCTGCCAAAGGGGCTCCTCCTGTCTCGCCCGTAGTGGCCCGCCTTGCAGCAGAACACGGCATCGACCTGAAGCAGGTCAAAGGCACCGGCAAAGGCGGTCGTGTTACCAAAAAAGATATCACACGCTACATCGAGGAGCGGGGGAAGGAGAAAGAACTGCCCGTGTGGGAGCAGCCTGGCACTGGCATCCTGTTCCGCCCGCTAGAAGAGAGCATGAAGCTCCAGGAGGAGAAGCCTGCTCCGCAGCCAGCACCTGGGCCAGCTGCACCTCCGCAACCTGCTGCTGTCGGGCCGGAAGAGGAAGCTATGCCACTGAGCCGGATGCGCCTGCTCATTGCCGAGCACATGGTCAGGAGCAAGCATACATCGCCCCATGCAACCACAGTGATGGAGGTGGACATGAGCCGCGTCGTGTCGCACCGAAACCAGCACAAAGGGGAATTCGCCAGGGAAGGGATCAAGCTCACCTATACGCCGTATTTCATCACGGCAGCAATTGCCGGGCTGAAGGCAGTGCCGGAGGCCAACTCCGTCTGGGCGGAGGACAAGCTAATCCTGAAAAAGCGGGTTCACATGGGAATGGCCGTGGCGCTGGAGAACGGCCTTATCGTGCCAGTAATCAGAAACGCCGACTCCATGAACCTGCGGGGACTGGCAATAGCGGTCAACGATCTCGCAGAGCGCGCCAGGAGCAAGAAATTGCTGCCGGACGAGGTGCAGGGCGCCACGTTCTCCATCACCAACCACGGCGTAACTGGCAGCTTGTTCGCCGCGCCGATAATCAACCAACCCAACGCCGGGATCCTGGGAGTCGGTACGATCGTGAAGCGGGTCGTAGTGGTGGAAACCCCAGAGGGCGACCAGATCACCATCAGGCCCATGTGCTACATCAGTTTCACTTTCGACCACCGAATCCTGGACGGCGCTTCAGCGGACAAATTCCTGGGGACAGTGAAAAAAACGCTCGAGGAGTGGAGCTAACCCGCTGCCGGTCAGGCAGACCAGCGGTCTCAGGAGTGTACTACGCCCCTGAGACCGCTTGCAGAGAGCATGCTAGCCAAGCCAGCGGGAAACTACGTCAACGAAGCCATTGGAGAGGCGAAAATGAAGCGCATTGCACGGTACCGTTTTCATAACCTCTAACCACCGATCCATCAACATTGGAAGCAGCTCCGCATCCGTAGAAACCACCGGCGAATTAGCAATAAGTTCCCCCAACGCCAATGCCCGCGGGATACTCTCCACCACGTCTACAGAATCCTGAACCAGAAGGAAAATCGCCGCCAGTGGGATGCCGGACGCAGGAGAATCCCATTCACTGAAAGGACCCCCCCAGAGACGCCACACGCCCGCTTCCGGGCACAAGAACACCAGATCGTCGTGGAGGACGAGCGCACCAGCTGCCGCTGCGAAGGAAGCCACCGTGCTCTTCCCGCTTCCGGATCGTCCGAAGAAAGCAATGCCACTCGCTCCCGGCCATTCGATTCCCGCGGCGTGAAAAAGAATGCAACCCCCAGCAAACGCCTGCAATGCCATAACCATATGAAGAAAATATCCCACATCCTGCGGGGACGCCCCACCGTGCACTATCAGCGAGGCCTCTCGCCGTGCAGTGCTCACCCGCCCCACGAATCCCTGCGCCTCCAGTCGGCACTCGCCGCCGGAACAAATGGGCCCTACGCCATAAAGGGATCCGGGAGCAGCAGAGAGATCCCTATTTGCTTCCACATGTACACGCCAGGGCGCTGCCACAGACGATCCACCAGGATGCAAACAACGGGAGAACATAGGGCCGAGCAGACCGTCCGGGCCTTCCACCTTCATCCTCAGGTGAGCGATGGGAATGATGAAAGTTGCCATGACGTCACCTCTCCGGCAGAGCGATCACTACAACCCGATGTGTGTTACTCCACGAAGGCCAGCAGCTTATCAGCGTCAGGCGGTCCTCGCCGCCGGGGGCGGCGTACCGAGCGTGCTCTCGGCGCTCCCCCTCCCCCACCCCCGTCTCCGGCAGGATCAGTTTCCGCTCCACCCGGTAACTGTACTGCTTCCCGGCCTCATCCCAGAGAAAGATCTCGTCCCCTTTTTTCAGTCCATCCAGCCCGGCGAAAAATTTCTTCCCGCGGTTGTGGTGAGCGGTCAGGACAATGTTCCCGGCCTCGCCAAGCCACGCTGTGCCATGAAGATGTCCAACCACGTCGTTTGGCACGTCCCAAACATCAACCAGCTTCCCTTCTACCAACTGGGGCTTCCAGGAGACATCTTTCACCGGAGCCGTGATGCCGAGGGCCGGAATGGAAATGGCCGGAAAGGTGGAAGGAGATGCCTGGACAGCGGCGGTCGCAGCAGCGGATGGCGATGCCGTCACCTCCCCCTTGCCTTCGTTAGCACGGCTACACGAAGACAGTAGCAGGATGACAACGATGAGCAGAGCGAAACGATATCCTCTCATTTTTCTTCCTCCAGCGTCTCGCGGCGCAGCGCAACAATCACCCCCCACATGAGCCACGCCAGCAAAGCAGGCTTAGTCCCCCACGTGACGGCATCCACCAGCCCGTGAAGCACCAGTGCCGTCATGCTTCCCACAAGACCCCAGGCCCACCATGCACGCCAATCGCCACGCTTGCGCAGGGCCTGCCAGGTACTCCAAGCCGCGTAGAACAGGTTCAACAACAAGGCCACGTACGCTATCAACCCTGGAAACCCCAGGTCTACACCCAGTTGCAGGAAAAGGTTGTGAGCGTGAGGGACGTGCGCATCAGGCCCTAGCAGAAAGAACGGATAGAGCAGGTTCGCCACCGACCCGAAAGCCCCCATGCCCACACCGGTGAACGAGAAATCCTGCATGGCGTACCACGCCCGCGACCATACCTCCAGGCGCCCATTCAGATCTCCGATTTTCTCGCTTTTCAGGAGCACTTCCAGCAGCGGCAGCAACCTCCCCTGCCGCCACAGGTACAGCGCGCCTCCGGCACCAACGGGCACCAACACCCAGAAAGCAGGCCAACGCAAAGCAAGAAGCACGACCAAGGTCCCGGCCAACGCGGCATATGTCCCCCTGGATTGGGCCAGTACCAACATCCCCAGCATGATCAAAACTGCCACCGCTGCCAGGACGCGACGCAGCACCTTGAAACGACCATCTCCGGGGGCGATCACCAGAGACAGCGCAACGGTGATGGGAAGGAGCACTGCCCCGCCTAACACGTTTCCGTTGATTGTCTCACCAAGGCGACCCTGAAGATGGGGCAGAAATGCGGGTGGCTGGAACATCTTCGCAGGCCATTGCATCCCGAGCGGAGCAACGAGTGCTAGCATCACACCCATCGCCACCAAAGCCCACATCATCAATAGCAACCTGCGTTCGCCACGCGTCCAGTTGACCACCATGTAAAATCCAAATATGCCTGCCACCATGTACCCCACCGACTGATAGGTCAGGTCGGGAAAAGCCGTCGCCCACAGGGTCACCGGGATCATCAAAACGAAAACGCCCATGGACCAGTCCACAGGGGTTCGCAATGTAAACCTGCCATAAGCGACAAGACGAACGAACCAGATCAAAAGCAACAGGACAGCGGCGACCAGAGCATATCGTTCCTCCCCCGGCGTGAACAACACAAGTGGAAGAAGGAAGGGAGCGGCCCATACCTCGTTGTCGGCAACGAACCTGGCAACGCGCTTCATCGGCAGATCAGCTCCTTATCGGCCGTCATTCTGGCGGAGAACTCATCGGCGAGGTTCCATCCGGACAGATTCCACCTGCAACGTACCGGCTCCCGGAACAACACCTTTACCTCGTTGTCCATGGTTCCGGGCTGTTTCTGGAACAGGATCGGCCTGCCCAGAACGCCCACCGGCGGGGCGTACCGGAACACCACGAGGTGCTCTTTCCCCGGCGGGAGAACGAAATACGCACCGAAGAAAGCCTTCCCCGCTTCCTCCCCCACATCAGGATCGATCTTGCTCCCTTTCAGGGAGAGCAACTTGCTCCCCTTTGGCACGTACAGGCGAACGTAGTCCCAATAACATCCGGACTCGAGAGCGCTGTAGGAATCGCCATAACGGGGCTCGTGAACGCAATGGGCCACTTTCTTCGGGCTCCGGTTCCGGTAGGTCAGAACCACCTCAGCCTCTCGCCCTGGGTGATATTCGATCTCCTCGGAGACATTGACGTTGACTTTGTTGTATCCCAGGTTCGCATCCACCACCATGACGTAATCGCCGCCCCATGGCCGGAGGGCGCCGTCCCAATGCGCCGCCGCCAGGGGCTTCTCCGCTGCCTCTGACATCGGGTAGAACAGGATGTGCTGTTCGTCCAGAGCTCGCTTCACGGCCCTCGCGAGCCTGGTCGGGCTGACACCGCCGTGCTGCAGGCGGCCCATGGCAGCGCCCGCCAGCAAGCCCATGAAATCCTTGCGATGCTTCCACCAACTCCCCTTGTTCCGCTCTTTCACCGTGGCGGCACCCGGCGGGGCGTTCCAGAACTGCTCCAGAACCGACATGAAGTTCTTCCCGTTAATTGGCTCAGGGTATCCTTGCGCTTCCAAAGGCCCGACGGCATCCACCAGCATCCTGGCCCCCTCGAGATCGACCGCCACGACACCATCCACATCCACACCTCGGTTCAGACTATAGAGAGCAGCGGCGACCCTGGCGGTAGTGGGGAAATCGGGCGACCAGTTGGAATCACGCAGGGTCAGAACCCCAAAATTCATGATCCTGACCAGGGGAGGAGGCGGGGAAGGATGGGGCTTCCGGTAATCCTCCACAGCGTAGCTGTCCTGGAAGGACATCCTCGTGATCTTGCCGTTGGCGACGGTCACGATGCCGACGCCGCTGATGAATCCGCCCGTAGGACGCAGTTCCTGGTTGTTTTGAAGGAGCACCAGGTAGCGGCGCGGCGCATCGACCCCCAGGAGCCAGGGAGCGGATGGCGCAAGGCGCAGCCCCGCCTCCAGCGCCGGGAGCCACTCCATGGAGAGCCGCCACGCTTTCTCCACCCGCGGGGAAAGCCGCCAGCCCTCGACCGAGGAAAGGGCACGCTCCGCATCCGCCACACGGTCGGCGTCTTTGGGCAAAGACGCCAGCCGCTCCCGACCCAGGCCAGCCAGCCGGGAAGCCATCGGAGCGTCGCCATCCAGCGCCGGCGCTATCGTCCTCACGGCACCCGCACCGCCTCCGGCGAGGTCCACGGCTGCATCCAGGAAAGCGGGAGTCGCCTGCAGGTCGCCGCCGACCCGCGGCATCCACTCCATGCGGGATGCCAGGAAGAGCAGCGGAGCGTTCTCCCGGCGCAAGCGCACCAGCAGTGATTCGACTTCGTCCAGGTCGTCCGCCAGCGCCACGGCCCTGCGGGAATCCAGGTGCCCACCTCTGGCGTCCAGCGCCAGGGACTTCGCGTGCCGCCCCACCTGCTCCAGCCGCCGCACAGTCGTATACTGCCTGTAGCCCCAAAAGGCGGCAAAAGCCAGGATGAGAAACAGAACGAGGAGCCAGAGGCGCTTTCTGCTCAACGCGCACGCCTCCTGCTCACGATTGCGCCCCCAGCCATGGCGAGCAACGCCACCACTGCCGTCGCCAGCGCCACAATCCACCCTCTGTCAGCTCCTGTATCCGGAAGTGTCTCAGGCGGACCTGGTGGCGGAACCAGCATCAAGCCAAAAGCGCCGGTGTGCTTCGTCTCCGCCACCACGGCACCGCCGGAGGCTTTCGTATCCAGGGGAACCCAGCGCCCGGCGGATTCGTCGTACCACGCCAGCCGCAGCCTCGCTGGATCGCCATCCACGGGAGCTGTCACGCTCCTGGAAGGCGTCAGGCGAATCTTCCACGAGCACGGAAGCGTGTCCGAGCGAGGGAACGGCTTGCCCGTGGCAGCATGCCAGGCATCCAGAACCATGCCAAGGCGGGATGGATAGAGCCAGTCACCCCCAACGCGGGCCGGAGCGTCCGGCATAGCCAGAGGCTGTACCGACAGCCACAGGGTATCCTTCATACATCCTGATGGCGCCGACACGACCACCCTGCTGCTATCCCTCCAGCGGTAGGAGATTCCGCCGCCATTCGGCCCGGCCGAGGGGTGCTTCGGCACCGTGGGCGAAGGCGTGGGGGGAGCGGCAGTGCTTCCCGGCATCTGTGTGGCGACTCTCGTGGCTGCAACCGTCTCCGTTGGAGACGCGTGGGGCGCAGGGACAGTCGTCGCGGTCGCCGGTACGGACGTGGGCGTGCTCCCGAGGGTGGCGCTCGGCTGAGGCGGTTGCGTGGGCGCAGGTGGCCGCGTAGGCTGTGGTGGTTCCGTGGGCAGCGGCGGCTGTGTAGGCTGGGGTGGTATGGTTGGAGATGGCTTAGTCGGTGGCGTCGGGGTCGGCACCGTCTGAAAGTTCGGATGCTGGCCTGGCCTGGCCCAAGCAGGAGCTCCCAGCGCCAGAGCGGCCAGGATCAGCAGGGCCACAGCGCTCAAAGTCAATCGTTTTCTATCCATAGAAACCCTCCAAGGGGGCTCCCCCACTTCAGCAGCCTCTGGCCCTGTGGAATAACCATTCCACGGGGCTCGCCCTGTGGAATAACCATTCCACGGGGCTGGCCCGGCGGGGGAGAGCAATCGGTGCCCCTCACGCAACTTGACTGCTTCCTTGGACCTCTCCCCCGACCCCTCCCCTGTAAGGGGAGGGGCGATTATCCCCCTCCCCTGTGACAGAAGGGGGCTGGGAGGTTAGGCATCCGTGTCAGGTAAAATCTGTTGGGCGTCCCCGAACAAGAGCATTTCCTGGGCTCGCCCTGT
>CAZDOZ010000039.1:0-3748 GCA_964507175.1 uncultured Anaerolineae bacterium | reverse complement strand
TAACCATTCCACGGGGCTGGCCCGGCGGGGGAGAGTACGTCACTAAGTCAGGAGCTCAACGTATCATCTTCGCAGGGGGCCTCCTGTGCCTCGGCCAGGACGGCTCTGGCATCTTCGGCAAACTTTTCCGGTACCTGGACCTGTACCTGACCAAGGCCATCCACAGTAATCCCATAGACAATACCAGCACTCTCGTAGCGGAGCAAGACCGGTATCCCGGCAAGCTCCAGCTTTCCTTTCAATACCTGGGCCGGCAACATCCCGGCAGTGACCGCTACAGTCGTCAACTTCGGTTCATCGTGAGACATTGCACACCTCCAAGGGCCAGACCTGCTCAATTATATGACAAAACGCCCTCGCATACAACAAAACGGGCAGGCCGGAACGAGCCGGGACTGCCCGCTTGCGAGATTCGACTATCTCAGATCAACCGATTTCTTCGCCGCCCAGGGTCTGGTTGTCTTCTCCCCTGATAAATGCTTCCGTAAGCTCCTTTGCCTCGGAGTCGGTAAACTGGACCGGCGGGGACTTCATGAAATAGGAAGAAGGAGCCACCAGCGAACCGCTCAACCCGCGGTCCAGAGCCAGCTTGGCGCACCGGACCGCATCAATGACCACGCCAGCGGAGTTGGGAGAATCCCACACCTCGAGTTTCACCTCGATGTTCAGAGGCACATTTCCGAAAGTGGTGCCCTCCATCCGGATGTAAGCCCATTTCCTATCCTTGAGCCATGGCACGTAATCGCTCGGGCCTACGTGGATGTTGTCAGGGCCAATCGGCTGATCCAACTGGCTCAGCACAGAATTGGTCTTGGAGATCTTCTTGCTCTCCAGCCGCTCCCGTTCCAGCATGTTCAGAAAATCGGTGTTGCCGCCAAAGTTCAGCTGGTAAGTGCGATCCAGCCGGACCCCCCTGTCCTGGAAAAGGCGGGTGAGAACACGATGCAAGATCGTAGCACCAACTTGGGATTTCACATCGTCACCGATGACCGGCAAACCGCGGTCACGGAAACGTTTCTGCCAGTACGGCTCCCGAGCAATGAAGACCGGCATAGCATTCACCATTGCCACCCCGGCATCAAGGATCTGCTCTACGTACCACTTAGTGGCCATCTCGCTCCCCACCGGCAGGTAGTTGACGACCACATCAGTACCCGTGTCTTTCAATATCTTCACCACGTCGGCCGTGGGGCCAGGTGCTTTAGTGATGACCTGGGAGAGATATTTTCCAAGACCATCATGGGTCATCCCTCTGTGCACCTCGACGCCAAGGTGCGGCACATCGGCAAAACGGAAAGTGTTATTCGGCGGAACGTAGATCGCTTCGGAGAGGTCTTTGCCAACTTTGTTGACATCTATTTCAAAAGCGGCAGAGAACTCGATGTCACTGACGTGGTACCCGCCCAGGTTGACATGCATCAAACCGGGCACTTTCCGATCCTCTGGAGCATTCTTGTAGAACTCCACGCCCTGCACGAAAGAAGATGCACAATTTCCGACGCCGATGATCCCAACACGAACTTTACCAGACATTGCAACCTCCATTTTCCACTTTCTCACAGCCACTGCCGGGCTATCGCTTAGACGCCCACGCTCACCCGTCGATCCCGCCAGGCACGTTCAGGCTCAAAAGGTCGACATACAACCTCAGGAAGCGTTCGACCTCCTCCCGGTTTATAGAGCAGAAAGTTTCCCTGCCCCTCTTCTCCACACGAACCAGATCTGCTTTCCTCAGACGGCGCAGATGCCATGAGACAAGGGGTTGGCTTCTGTGCAGCGAGCGCGCCAGCTCACCAACGGTCATCTCATCGTGATCAGCCAGTACACTGAGGATGTGAAGGCGCGTGAAACTTGCAAGCTCGGTGAAATGCAACCGAAGCTGCCACAGTTGCTCGCGAAATTCCTTATCCTCGGTCGGCCACAGGTCTCCAGGCACTGCCTCGCCTCCAATCGAATGCATAAGCCATTCTTTATATATTATAGCCGCATCGCTGAGGTTGTCAAATCCAGGAGACAAAGTCCAAGACTACCACATGCGGGATAGCACTATAGCTGCGGATGTGTGCTGGCGGATTCTACGCCAGCACCTGCCGGAACTGCTCCAGAGTGTAGGCGATGTCCTCACGCTCGACGCCGTAATGGGTGACCATGCGCATCCGATCACCGCCGATGGGGAGGAAAAGCACGCCCCGCTTCGCCATCGCGGAAACCAGTTGCTGCGGCGTCATATCGGGGCGGTGCAGGGCAAATATCACAATGTCTGTCTGGACGCTACCGAGGTCAATTGCCACGCCGGGGAACTCCGCCAGCCCTTCAGCCAGGAAGCGCGCATTGGCGTGATCCTCCGCCAGCCTGTCCACCATGCTGTTCAACGCGACGATGCCCGCGGCTGCGATGATGCCTGCTTGTCGCATCCCGCCGCCGACGACCTTCCGGGCGCGCCTGGCCTCTGCGATGAAATCGGCAGACCCGCACACCAGGGAGCCCACGGGTGCCGAAAGCCCTTTGCTCAGGCAGAACATGACGGAATCGGCATCTCGCGCCAGATCGGCAGCGGGTACCCCCAGCGCCACAGACGCGTTGAAAATCCTGGCTCCATCCAGGTGAATTCTCAGCCCGTGCCTGCGGGCCAGGTCCCCCAGCGACGCCATGTACTCCGGCGTTAGCACCACGCCGCCCATCCGGTTGTGGGTGTTCTCCACGGCGATGAGGCGGGTTCGGGGAAAATGGATGTTCTCCGGGCGTATTGCCGCTTCTACATCGGCAAGGGCCATCGTGCCATCGGGCAGGTTCGGCACCACGCGCGGGTGTATGCCTCCCAAAGCGGCTATGCCACCTTGCTCGTAATTGTAGGTGTGAGCATTGTCCCCAAGGATCACCTCATCCCCCCGGCCGCAGTGGGTCAGCAGGCTCACCAGGTTGCCCATGGTGCCGGACGCCACAAGCATACACGCCTCTTTGCCCAGCCGTTCCGCTGCCATCTCCTGCAAGCGGTTGACTGTGGGGTCCTCCCCAAAGACATCATCCCCCACCTCTGCTTCTGCCATTGCCCGGCGCATCTCCGGCGTCGGCTTCGTCACGGTATCGGAACGCAGATCGACAGTTTTCATCCTTCACCTCCTGCGAAAAATGACCTCGCTAAAAACGCTTTTTCACCGCGGGGCCCACACGGCGAATCGGCAATAAAACTTTCCTCGGAGCGATCCGTTTCGCTGATTCGTTGATTCGCTCTATTCGCCGATTCGCTGATTCTGGAGTTTCATGCCGACGGCGCATCATCCGGCTCCAGCCCCAGCCTCCTGGCGATCTCAGGCCAGCCGCGCTCCAGGTAATCTCGGATTTCCCCGGCAGTGAACACGTAATCCTCCAGGTCGCCAGTGCCGTAGGGATCGGCGATCCCCTCGTGCTCTCCTGACATTTCGCTCAACAAGAAGACCTTGTGGACAAACTCAGGCGCCAGGTAGAAAAGGCTCTTGCGGTGAGCCTCCTCCATCACCAGCACCAGATCGGAGTCCCGGAGATCCTCCATCGTCACGGTGCGCGCCCTGTGATCGCCGATGTCCACCCCCATGTCGGCCACCGCTTCCGCCGCCAGTTGCGTGGCCGGACGTCCCTCCAAGGCCCAGGTGCCGGCGGAGTCCACTGCCACCTCGTCCGCCAAACCCCGCTTCTCCAGCATCTTCCGAAAGATGCCCTCGGCCATGGGGGAACGACATACATTGCCGGTGCACACGAAAAGAACCTTCTT
>CAZDOZ010000038.1:0-16500 GCA_964507175.1 uncultured Anaerolineae bacterium | reverse complement strand
AAAGTCGTAGGTGGCGCTCAAAAGTAATGGAATGAGCTTGCCTTGCAAGGAGGCGAAGGAACCCTTTTTGCCCTCATCCATCACCCCGGCCGCCTGCGGCGTCCTGCCCTACCTTCCCTCTCCCATGGGAGGCTGCTTAGAAATGTTTGAAAAGGTGCTCCGCATGGCGCTCTTGAGTCGCTCCTGCGCCTCCGCTCGCTGAAGCAGGTATTGTAGGGCGAGCCCCGTGGAATGCTTATTCCACAGGGCGAGCCGTCTGGTTCGCTTGGTCGAGCTAACAGCTCGGCCCACAGCACAGCTACCGGGGCGACCTACGGGTTGCCCCGGTAGCCCCTCCCTCGCCCACGGGAGGGGCTGGGGTAGGTGAGGGCTCCCCGGCGTGATGGGCGACGGAATCCGGTCAGGGGGGACGGGGAACTACCTCAAGGAGACGTTGGGCCCCTGCTTGCCGAAGCATTCACGTGTCGAAAAGTATTGTGGCCTCGTAGCCATCCGGACGCGGCTCGATGCTCAGGTCATGGTAGGTCACTGCTTTGATGTGAGCCATGTCAGAACGTCCACGCACCCCCCAAACCTCCGCTTCCAGGTGTGTATCCGTTATCTGATGGATGCAAAACCGGGTGTATAGCTCCTCGTGAGCTTCCTGGAGGTACAAGAGCTCCCCCAGCCATTTGACCAGGAGCGACTCCCGATCCAGTCCAGAGACCCCGATCTCCCTCCTCGTCTCCGCGGGTCTGTCAAAAGGGGCCATGACGAGCATGTACATCGCCCTCGCCGCGTTGGCAAAAAGGGATTCGTAATTCCGTCCCACAACCTGTATTTCCCAATCTGCCGTGTGCTCTATTTCATGAAAGAACGGATTGGGAGCAGATGGTTCTTTTGGCGGGACGCCCAGCACGTTCCTGGCAGCCTCAATGTCCCGGCGTATCTGGGCCACCAACGCCTCGACGCTGGAGAACCTCCGCTCGCATCGCAGGCGATTGCGGAACTCCAGCACCACCTCCCAACCGTAGATGTCGCCGTAAAAGTCCAGCAGGTGCGCCTCCACGGTTACGGATTCGCCGTCGAATGTGGGCCTGTTGCCCACATTCACCACAGCCGGGTACCGCGATCCACCGCCGACAGTCGCCCAGGCTACGTAAACCCCGCTGGCAGGCAGAAGTCTGCTGGAGCACACGGCCAGGTTTGCCGTGGGCACTCCAATTTTCTTGCCGCGTCCATCCCCCGGCACCACCTCGCCGGCAAGGGAATACGGATATCCCAACAGGTCCTCCGCTTTGTCCACGGCGCCCCCCGAGACCAGCAGCCGGATATCGGTGCTGTGGATCACATGCCCGTGCCACGAGAAAGGCTCGAATCGTCTTACCTCGAACCCGAGTTCGTGTCCCAACTCCTGCAGTTTTTCGATGTCACCCTCTCGGTTGCGCCCGAGGGCAAAGTCGGGGCCGACCCATAGTTCCACCATGCACAGACGGTCCCGCAGCATGGAGACGAAATCGCGAGCGCTCACGGAGGCCACCTCTGGCGTGAAGGGGTATGTTATGAGAAGATCGACGCCCAAAGAAGCGATTATCTCTGCCCGCTCCTCTGGCGAGTTCAGCCGCCTCACATGCACATCCGGATGGAGCACTGTAAGAGGATGTGGTTCGAAAGTGAGGACGACGGCGTCGGCGTTCAGATCCCTGGCCCTCCGAACAATCTGCCAGATCAGGTGCCTGTGCCCCCTGTGGACGCCGTCGAAATTCCCTATGGTAACCACCGTGTCTCGACAGTGGTGGTTCTTTGGCATGTCGTAGAGCCTAAGCATTGGCAAATACCTTCCTCGGACGCCACAATCCGGTGGCGTTATCGAATTCCACCAGGGCCAGGAAAGTCCCAGATGCGTCGTACGCCCTCGCGATGGGTGCGGGTTCTCCGGCGGCTCGAGCAGGCTGTCCGTGGAGAAGGCGCCATTTCTCACGCTCGTCGAAAGTCGCCGCTGGCATCCATCGAATGCCAAAATCCATTGGCAGGAGCAGTCGTCCCATCTCCCCCAATCCCGCGGCACCCTCTATCTCGCTCAAAGAGTGTGCGTCCTCCAAGGTGAACACACCGGACGCCAGGCGGATCAGACCGGCGAGATGAGCGCCACACCCCAGAGCCTCTCCCAAGTCATGGGCCAGCGACCGAATGTAGGTTCCAGAGGAACAAACCACCCTCAGAGTCATGTCGGGCGGTGCCCACGTCTCCACTTCCAGGGATTCAATAGTGACTCTCCGAGGCCCTAGTTTCACATCCCTGCCTGCGCGCGCCAGACGGTACGCAGGCACTCCGTCCTGCTTCAGTGCAGAGAAAGCAGGGGGAACCTGCTCGATCTCGCCGACGAACCGGCCCAGCACCTCTTCCAGCGCCGCCTTGTCCAGCTCGGGCACTGGCCCTGTGGCAACGACCTCACCATCGGCATCGTATGTGTCGGTCTCCACACCCAGACGCACCACGGCCCGATAGATTTTCGTAGCACGCATCAGATACTCGCTCAGGCGTGTTGCTTTCCCGAGCAAGACCACTAACACGCCGGTTGCCATCGGGTCGAGAGTGCCTGCGTGTCCCACCTGCCGCTGTCCCGCCAGCCGACGGATTTTCGCTACCACATCGTGGGAGGTCATTCCTTTTGGCTTGTCCACGTTCAGGACGCCATGGAACGGCACTCTCACATCACCCCCTGGGCTTGTAGGGATTCGACAAGGGCATTCAAAACTGCCTCACGCACCTCCAGCAGGCGGCCTTTCAGCGTGCACCCGGCGGCCTGGGGATGTCCACCGCCGCCCATCTGGAACGCGACCTGGGAGACATCCACGCCACGCCTCGACCTCATGCTCACGTCCACTGTCTCCGGCTCCCTTTCGGTGAAGAGGACACCAACTTCGGCCTCTTTGACAGAGATCAGGAAATTGACCAACCCCCCGGAATCCCCTTCGGTGTCGCCAACGCTCTGGCGAACCTGGTACGGCACCTCGGCGTAAATGATCTTCCCGCGGAGATCCACGGTGGGCAGCGTCCTGGCCCACAGCCGAACCACGGCAAGAGGCTTCCGGCTCAGGGCGTTCTCGGTGACCAATGGCAAGGATGCTCCTGCCTTCATTAAATCTGCGGCAACTTCCAAAGTCCTCGGTACCACATTTGGCGTCCGGAAACAGAGGGTATCCGTAACCAGACCATTCAGCAGCGGTAGGGCCATCTCCACAGTCCACCTGGCCTTCATGGTGTTCACCAGGTCGAATATCAGCTCGGCGGTAGCCACAGCTCTCGGCTCCACCCAGTTCACCGTGCCAAAATTCGTATTGGTGATGTGGTGGTCGATGACTACCAGCGGGAGGGGAGCATATTCCTCCCGGTAGACATTGCCGAACCTGTCCGGAGAGCTGGCGTCCAGGCCAACGACCAGATCAAAGCTGCCATACGGGTCGTTGGTTATGCTGCCAGACATAGGCAGATACGTGAGGCTGTCCGGCACAGGATCCTGCATTGCCAGGACGACGCTTTTGCCGATCTGCCTGAGGAGAGCTCCTATACCAAGGACGGAGCCTACAGCATCGCCATCTGGGGCGATATGAGAAACGACCAGGATTTCCCTGGCCTGACGCACATACTGGATCAATTCTTCTGGTGGTTGAAACATGAATTGGTTCCTTTCTGCTGGCTTTCGGCAGGTGGCGCATGCCTCCTGCCAGGTAGGATTGCTCATGGATGCATCAAGCAAGCCAGCTTTCCATTATAATATAAGGGTACCCCTAAGGGAAAAAAAGGATGCACCAGGAGAACGAAGTAATTCCTTAGGCCCTGCGGGTCCCAGGATTTATCTGCCCTTCGGAAGATTTTCGTCAACCTCAGGAAAGTCACAGTCATGGCGCAGCGCGCTGCGCTCCTGCTTTCTTCGATTGGCTTCGAAATCCCTGCACTTAGCGCATGTTTTCGGGCAGCCGCAGATGCAGATGATCCCCCAGGATTTTGCTACAGGAATCATCCATCCAGATGAGGCGTTTCCCGGTTGCTGGGTCGTACATGCCGATCTCGACTCCCCCCTTTGCACTCAGCGGGCCGGTGAAGCGGTAGCTATCGACGATGATCTCCCCGGGCACCCAGCCGGTAGTTGGCCTGCTGCCTTCCGCCGGCTCCTGGTCCCGCTGACCGACGACTCTCCCCTGCGCGTTCAGCAAATGCACAAAGCCTTTGTAGGAAACCGAAGGCGTCTGTCGTACCTGCCAGTAGAGGGTTACTTTGTATTCTGCCTGGGTGCCACGTGGTAGCATGGAAACATCGTAACCGCGCAGAGTCGCCAGCCCATCGATGTTTGCCTCGAGCCGGTGGCTAACCGCAGGCAACCGCCAGAGATGGGGTGGAGCCGTGACGTCGATATCCACGAGGTAACACGGCCGCCCACTTCGGCCTCCCTTAGGGAACAGCAGGTGATAGGTTCCATCTGCTGCCTCCGCCGGGACCAGAAAGCTGCGTTTGTCCGTGATCCTGGCACCTGAGGGCCAACGATCGCCGGGGAGGTCAGGACGTCCCGGAACGAACGAATACTCATCGAGAATGCTCCCATCGGCGGCTTGCAACTGCAGATGCACTTTGCCGTGTTTCGCAGGCACTGCTGGGCCCTGCCAGTACAGAGTTATTGGGATCCGATCGCCAGCCCGCGCGTCTTTTGGCGGCGGGTCGAAGCCGATCAACCGTAGACCATCCCACCGACAGCCAACGCTTCGCTGTGGATGCCATTGCTCCGGCGGCCAGGGCCGGCGAGGAGGTAAAACATGCACCTTGGCCAGGGAATATTCTGTTCCGGCTGGAGCATCGTTTTTGTCGAGCCAACTAAGCACATGCCCGGGCGAGTACACAGAGACAACCAGCGTATAATCGCCAGGAGGTGCCCCAGGTTCCACCATCAGGCGATGGCGATCTACGCCGTACTGATCGGGCTTCCAGCGACTGGTGGGCACGCCATCCGGGGTCTGGGTATCCGCCTGGCCATAGTGTCGTCCCCAGCGGTCGACCAAAACAAGGGAGACGCTGTAATCGCTCGCCAGAGGGCGCTCCGCCCGCCAATAGAGCACGACCGAAAAAAGCTTCGCCATCTGTCTCCCGGAAAGGTCGTAGCCCAAGAGCCGCATCTTGTGCTGGAAAGAAACGTCCAGCGGGTGCGAGACTCCAGCCACTCTGGTTCCATCAAAGCGGCTGTGCCGCCACACTGAGTCATGGCCATCCAGATAGAACGTCTTGCCTCCCCAAAGCAACAACGTTATCGCCAGGGTTACGGCTGCCAGCGTGGCCGTGGGAGGTATGCTAATCCCGGCGGAAACGTGCTGCTGACCGGCCACGAGTCCAGCTCTTCTCCGGAAGAGCAGGATCGCAGCGGCGATCGGAATGGTTAGAAACGATAGGATATCTGCATTCCTGCGCAGAGGCGTCTCCCCAAACCACACTTTCACATGGTGCCTCCCCGGTGGGATGCTCACCTCTAGCAGGCCATTCTCGCTGCTCCGGGCAGGCACCGGACTGCCGTCGATCAATGCTTTCCAGCCGGGGAAGTAGAACCAATCAAAAACCAGTGTGCCCCCTGCAGAGCCGTAAGCCGTCAGCATGGCAGATAACAGATTGTATCGAGCGTCCGTTACGGAGAGCCCATCCGCTTTCGCCAACCGGTCGATGGGCTTTCCGTGGGCTTGCTCGTACAGAGGCAGGAGCGTGTCGGGTGCAGGAAGCCGTTTGACAGTCAGAGGCGTGTACTCGCCTGTCCATGTAGTCCCAACGGCGCCGCTCTTCGCCTCGAACCGCATCACGCCTGCAGGGGTGAGATCGGCCGGCCATGGCTGTATGGCGGGAAAGAGCCAGAAGAGTCCCAGGGTGATCACTGGGAAGAGGCTCAACAATACCGCCCGACGCCACCGCTGGGCGATGAGTATGCTGCCCCCAGCTGCCGCCAGTCCGGCCAACAACAATGACCCCACACCCAAAAAGCGCCACGGGAATTGCAAGAAGCGGAGCAACGGGAGTTTCTCCCATAGCAGTGTGCTTGGTGAAGTTGTCATGAACATGACAAGCACGGCCAGGACTAAGAGCCGAAGGGTATAGCCCCGTTCCTGCCTGCTTCGCCTGTTTTTCCAGAAAAAAAGGATCGGCAGCGATAACAGCAACTGCGGCCAGGAAAGTGCAACTGGAATGTCTGGTCGCACCAGTCGGAAATCCGCTGGTTTGGGCATCGCAAAGAGATCGGTCAGACGGAGGAAATTGTGGTGGAAGTCGAACACCGCTGGCAAGTAGAGTTCGTAAATGCGAACGAAATGCTTCTCCGCCAGCGCGGGCAGCCAGAAGAAAGCTGTCGCCCCCAGAGGAACGGCTAGGACCAGAGCAAGGCGACTCGCGCCCTTGACCCCACGCTCCGGCAGGTCTGCAGCCAGCAGGATGGACAACACTACTATCCCCAGCAGCGCCGTCACATTGTGGCTGAGGACGAGTGCTGTCACGAAAATCCACGCTGAAAGGAAATCTTTGTTGCGTCCTTTGTACATTGCCCTTTCGCCCGCCCAGAGCGCCCATGGGAGAAAGGACAGGGCCCATATCTCCGGCAGAGCACTGCGATGCAACAAATCGAACAGGAAATAAGGGGCATACACGTAACTGATAGCGGCAACGAAAGCCGCAGGAGCATCGTAATGAGCTTTCAGCCATCGGAAAGCGCCTGCTGCGGCCAGAAATGTTGCCAGCTGGGCGCTGATGGCGATGGACAGGGCCTGTCCGGCCCCTAGCAGATGCCAGGGCAATGTCAGATAATAACTGAGAGGAGCGTAGTAGTTGAATACTGGAATGCTGAAGCCGTAACCCAGATCGGGCGCCAGGCGGCTGAAGAAGATGCCGTGTCTTACCAACCGCGATATCTCGGCCAGGCGCACCAGGTGCAGGTAGCCGTCGGCGCTGACCGGGAAGCCAGTCCAGAACGGCTGTACCGCCAAAGAGCTCAGGGAGAAAAGCAACACATGGACAATCAGGTCGTTTTTGAGTGTTGGAAGTTTTATCCTCACTGCCGCTCCTTGGCTTCAAGTCAACCTTGTATTTGCGAATGCTGACGCTCTCCGCGTGCAAAGGGCCCGCCAACAGATTATATACCATCTCCTGACGTTTCTTAAAAGTTACTGCTCAGCCTACCCAGCAATAGAACGCTGATGACGCTGATTCTCGCTGATCTTTTCTGGTTTGTTTGCTTTATCTGCACTCGATTTGTTCAAGGCCGAACAGTTACCCTTAAAGCATTCCCCCGTACTTGCTCCCGGGCGGTGCCACGACCTATCGATTACGGCTTCCGGTTTTTGACAAACGAGGGCGGTTGGGTATAATGAAAGTTGCAATCGTTCCTCGGTAGCTCAATTGGCAGAGCAGCCGGCTGTTAACCGGCGGGTTGTAGGTTCGAGTCCTACCCGAGGAGCCACGAAGGGACTATCAACCAATCTGCAGTTGGCCCGGCCTGCTCAGGCCGGGCTTCGTCGTTCATGGAGCGCGTACGCCACTCACTCCATCCAATCACTCCTTCCGAGGGACGGTGTGCCACCACACGTGTCCACAGGTAGACGAAGGCAGTGCCTTCGCCTACCGGCCGCCCATCGAGATGGGTTTGGCAAACCACTGGAACAACGGAGGGAGCGCTTGGCAACTCCACGGCCAGGTATGGTGTTACCTGCCAGTGAGTTTTCAATCGCGATAGTTGTTTAGCGTCAGGAGTTGTGCTATATTTTCACCAACGGCTCGGATTGCTCACTCCAGGAGGACGAAGATGTCGGCCTTTCAGCTGAGAATAAAAGCTATTCTCCCAACCTTCCCCACGATATCTGTGCCAACTGCCAATATAGCATTCCTAACTCTGCAAGGAGGTGATCGAACATGCCCGAACGTATGGTCGTGATCGGAGGGGTAGCGGCCGGGATGAGCGCTGCGGCAAAAGCCCGGCGCGTAAACAGAGAAATGGAAATAGTTGCTTACGAGAAAAGCGGCTATGTCTCCTACGGCTCTTGCGGCATCCCTTATTTCATCAAAGGTGATATCGAAGATGTGCCTGACCTGGTGGTCCGAACCCCGGAACAATTTGCCAGGTCCGGCATTGAGGTCCATGTCCACCATGAGGTGTTGAAAGTAGATACAAAGGGTCGGACTGTCCTGATCCGCAATCTGGAAACCGGTCAAGAGTTCACCGATCACTACGATAAGCTGATCCTCACCACTGGCGGCAAAGCCACGAAGCCCCCGATCCCCGGCATCGACCTGAAACACATCTATACCCTGCGAGTCGTGGAGGACGCCGTGGCGGTACGTTCTTTCCTCAGGGAGCAGAAGCCAGAGCGGGCAGTGATCGTCGGCGGCGGATACATCGGCCTGGAGATGGCAGAAGCGCTCTCACCGTATATCTCCGATCTGACGGTGGTGGAGATGCTCCCGCAGGTGCTGCCGAACATGGATGAGGAGTTCGCGACCATGGCGGCAGAGGAGATTCAACGAAACGGCGTGAAGCTGGCACTGGAGAGCCCTGTGGAGGCGTTCGATGGTAGGGATGGCGAGGTGAAAGCGGTGATCGCCGGAGGCAAGACGTACCCCGCCGACTTGGTGATCCTCTCTGTGGGCGTGAGGCCAAATGCGGCGCTTGCGAGGGAGGCAGGGATCGCGCTGGGGCCTACAGGCGCCGTGGCGGTGAACGAACGCCAGGAGACCAATGTGCCGGGAGTCTATTCGGCTGGGGACGTGGCCGAGGCGCACCATCTGGTGACTGGCAAACCTGCGTACATTCCTCTGGGAACCACCGCAAACAAGCAGGGCCGGATCGCTGGAGAGAACGCTGCCGGCGGGGAAGCGACATTTGGCGGGGTTGTCGGCACTGCTGTGGTGAAAGTGTTCGGGCTTGAGGTTGCCCGCACCGGCCTTACGGTACGGGAGGCAGAAAAAGAGGGGTTCGACGCGGCCAGTGCCACCATCAAATCCATCTCCAGGGCGCATTACTATCCCGGACACAAGCCTCTTCACGTGAAGCTTGTATTTGATCGGGGCACGAAGAGGCTCCTTGGAGCACAGATGGTCGGACAGGAAGGTGCCGCGCTCAGGATAGATGTTCTGGCGGCGGCACTTCATGCCCGCTGGACGGTGAGAGATGTGGGGGATATGGATCTGGCATACGCTCCGCCTTTCGCGCCGGTCTGGGATCCAATATTGATTGCGGCAAATGTCGCGAAGAAGTAGGGATCGCGGACCAGAGGGGCCACTGCGATCCGCCCCTCGATCCTTTGAAACTGCGGTTTGTGTTGCAATTTTCTCTCAAGAAGGCGTATATGACAAACTGCTATGGAGGTAAACCTTATGGAACAAGTTGATTTGACTCAGGAGTTTCTAGAGCTGATCCGCAGGTCTTCGACGGACCTGCCGGAGGATGTGGAGGCTGCCATCCGGCGTGGCAGGGATCGGGAAGAGGATGGATCGCCTGCCCGGATGGTGCTGGATACGATCCTGGAGAACGTGCGCATGGCGAGAGAGGCTTCCACACCTATCTGCCAGGATACTGGTGTGCCGATCTTCTACGTGTACTATCCGGGGAACTGGAGCACCTTGAAGCTCAAAGAGCAGATTCTGGAAGCCACCAGGGAAGCAACGCGGAAGCTATACCTGAGGCCGAATGCGGTGGATCCTCTCACAGGAAAGAACTCTGGCGACAACACGGGCGTCGATTTCCCCACCATCCATTTCGAGGAGTGGGAGAACGATTACCTTATGACCAAGCTGGTGCAGAAAGGGGGCGGCAGCGAGAATGTCGCCAGGCAGTACACGATTCCCAGTACCGAGTTCCGCGCCAGCCGAGACCTCAAGGGTGTCAGAAAGGCAATACTGGACGCGGTCTGGCGGGCACAGGGGAAAGGATGTGCCCCCGGTGTCATCGCTGTCGGCATTGGCGGGGATAGAGCGTCCGGCATGATGAAAGCAAAGGAGCAGCTTTTCCGGAAGCTGGACGACGTAAACCCTGTGCCGGAGTTGGCGGAGTTCGAGAAGCAGATGTACGAGGAGGCGAACAAACTTGGCATTGGCCCAATGGGTTTCGGCGGGAAGACAACGGTTCTGGGTGTAAAAGTCGGAACCGCGCATCGCCTGCCGGCATGTTTCTTCGTTTCCATCGCGTATATGTGCTGGGCCTGCCGCAGGCGTACACTGACCTACCGCGCCGGCAAGGCTATGATTGAGTAAAGGGGGTGATCAAATGGCCGTTTACGATCTTACGGTACCGATAAGCGAGGAGGAAATCCGGAAACTTCATGTGGGTGATACAGCGACGCTGAACGGCGTCATCGTCACTGGAAGGGACGCTGCCCACAAGTTCCTCGTCGAGAATTTCATCCACGGCGATGAATCCAAAGCATCTCCGGAAGATAGGAAAGTCTATGAGCGACTCAGGGAATTGCTGAAAGATGGAGTCCTCTACCATTGTGGCCCGATCGTGGGACAGAGGGAAGACGGGAGCTACTATTTCGTCGCTGCCGGGCCTACCACCAGCATCCGGGAGGAGCCCTACGAAGCGGATGTCATCGAGCATTTTGGAATGCGCGGCGTCATCGGCAAGGGGGGCATGGGGCCGAAGACGCTGGAGGCGTTGGGGAAATGTGGGGCAGTCTACTTCCACGCTGTCGGCGGCGCTGCTTCTCTCATCGCCCAGTCCGTCAAAGAGGTGTTGGAAGTGCACAAACTTGAGCTGGGTGTGCCGGAGGCGTTCTGGGTCATCCGGGTTGAGAATTTCCCGGTCGCAGTAACCATGGACGCTCACGGAAACAGCGTTCACGGGGTGGTCGAGGAGAAATCGGAGAAAGTCCTGGAGCAGCTGATAGCGGCGTGATGGAATCGGTGAAGAGATGAACCAGCGGACCAACGATTCGTTTTCGTTGATTCGCTGGTTCTTTCAGGGCGATGGGATGGGAAGCATAATCACATTCTACAAGCTGGAAGAGGCTCTGGGAGAACCCGGATGCCCGATTTGCAGGCTGACAAAGAACGCCGTTGCCAATTTCCTGGACGACCTCATTTACGAGCGGGTGAACGATCCCGGTACCCGCGATGATCTCCTCAGATCGATGGGCTTTTGCAACAAACACGCCTGGCAGCTTGTGGATCATGGAGGTGCATTGGGGATCGCAATCATCCACCGTGACTTGGTGAAGCGGGCAATGGATGAGATAGGATCGGCCAAATTCCAAAGTGCGCGGCTTCGCGTCCTGCAGCGGGGGCAAGGTCAGCCTCCCAATCAAGGACTCACATCGCGCCTGGGACCGCGCCGGAAATGTCCGGCGTGTAGTCGCCAAGAAAGTGTGGAAAACCTGTACCTCCACGAACTGGTCGAACGCCTGGACGAGGTGAAGCCGCTCCTCCGGGGGGACAACGGACTCTGCGTGCCTCATTTCCGCAAGGCACTCAGTTTCGTGAAGGACAAAGGAACTTTCCGTCTCCTGGTGGAATGGGAAGCGTCCGCTCTGGAACACATATACTCTGAACTTTCGGAGCTCATCCGGAAGAGCGATTATCGCTTTGCCGACGAGGGGACCGGCACCGAAGGGGATTCCTGGCAGAGAGGAGTCGCGATAATCAGCGGAGAGCGATAACGTCACTTTGCCCTGAAATCATTGGCTATTCCATTTGTCCCCATCTTCCGTACGGCGTCCGCGAATTCCTGGACGACGGGAGCCCCTTCCCGATAGTGGAACGGCAGCATGCTTACCTCAGGGAAGATTCCCACTCTGTCCTCGTTGTGAAGGACGTGACATAGATCCGGTTGAAGCCCTGGCATTGCGCTGATGGCGCCGTTGATGAAAGTCAACCCTCTCTTTTCTGTCGGCATTCCGAGCGCGCCGAGCAAATCGCCGATAGTGCTCCCGTCCGGCATCTCCACCTCGGAATGCGCAAAAGCCTTTTCTTTGCCGTCTCCGCTGAAGCGGGATAGCTCTCCGTAAAGCCATAGGTCGATTTTCACTACGGTTTACCCTCCTCCCACCGGCGGAAATATTCCTATCTCGTTCCCATCCGATAGTGGATGATCGATTTTCTTGAGTCGCCCGTTTACATATACCAGTTTGACTTCTTCAGGAGGAAGCCTCAACTGAGCGATAAGATCCCCTACCGTGGCTCCGTCCGGCATTTCCACTTGCATGGCTTCTCCTATTCCCAGGTCTGGGAATAGTCCCTGGAGCGTGGCAAACAGTTTAACCCACACTTTCATTCCTAAACCCTCTCATGGACATTTGATGATGTCCTGCGCCCAGAGGCAGTCGGCGCAGGAAGGGTTCCATCCCCAGCAACCTTCGTTCCTCTCTCGCAGGTCGCAGGTGTCCCGGAGGTCACAGTCGGGGCACGACGGGAAATGGAAAGAGCGGACTTCGGCCCGGAACCTGGTGTACTCCTCGGACATCCAGATCTCCGCCAAGGGGGTCTCGTTCACATTACCCAGGACGTACCTCGTCACATTCTTCTTCCTGCCATCGATGGCATAATAGGAGTAGTTGTGGGAGAGGGCATAACACGGAACAACGCCTCCATCCCACCCAACCACCGTGGCGCGGTCGTGCATGAATTTGCAACGCCTTTCAGCACCCCAGTTCATTTTGGGAAGATCCACAGTGCCAACGAACATCCAGTCCTCGTTGGCGACAGGCCAGCTTGCTTCGTCCAGAGGAATCAGCGGCGGCTGTGGTTCGTGGCCGTAAAGGATCTCATCCTTTAGTTCTTCTGTATAGGCCAGTACGTTGGTCACGATGAGCCTGGAGGCCTGGAGTTTTGCCGATAGGTCCACCACCCCGGGCAGGTCGTTCACATTGCTTTTCATCGCCACGAACTCGATCTCCAAGGTGGGGAGCATAGAACCTTCGGATATTTTCAGGTCGCGCAACATTTCCAGGTTCCGGATTACTTTTGCCAGGGCAACATCCCGAATGCTCTCGAAAGTCTCTGGACGCGCACCGTCTACAGAGACTACAATCTTGTCCAGTTTCATCTCGATGAGTTGTCTGATTCGCTTCTCGTTCAGCAGGGTTCCGTTACTCGCCAGGGTCACAGAATAGTTACGCTTCTTCATCCGGGCAATCATGTCAAAGATTCTGGGGTGAGACGTCGGTTCGCCAAAGCCGGCGAAGACCACCTCTTGGATTTCCGGAAGGTCGTCGAGCTGGGCGTACAGATTTTCGAAAGTTTCCTCGCTCATAGCGGCAAATGGGTCTCCCCAGATATTCCGAACGCATGTGGCGCAGTGGAGGTTGCAGACAGTCGTCGGCTCTATGTACAGTTTCCGAATGTCTGGCTTGCGTGGGTAGAGGATCAACCCGCTCTCAGTCTCGTCAAGCCAAAAGGTTCCCCCCTGGTGGAACCCCCGGCGTTTCATGTAGTCTTTCGGAAGGCGTATCTCGGAATCACCCTCCAGTGAAATTTCTGGCATTTTACGTTATCTCCTGGAGAAATTGATTTTGCGCAGGAATGGCGCTGGTGTCGAGCAAGACGTTTGAAAAGAATATCACATGTTGCCTCAATTGCCAACTTATGACACGTTTGGCGATTTTACGGCTCCAAGCCGGATTTGACATGCCGGCCAGGCTATTTTATACTTTTTTTGGCTTTTCTGGAATGGGATAGGAGAGAAGAATAAGATGAAACTTACCGGTCGGCAGAGGGAATTTCTTGGCAGCTTCTTGGACCTGTACCAAGAGGCGCGGCACCCGGTGCATTATTCCGAGGTGGCACGCAAACTTGGTGTGAGCAACCCGTCGGCCTACGAGATGCTGCGGATCCTGGAATCCCATGGGCTGGTGCAGTCCCGCTATGTACTCAAGGGAGAGGGCAAGGACCGCGGGCGCTCCACCGTGGTTTTCTCCCCAACCCCTCTGGCCGAGGAAGTGATGGCTCAGCTTGCCGGTGAAAGCTGGCAGAAAGGCGAGTGGGAAGAGGTCAAGGAGCGTATACTTCAGGCGTTGAGGGAAGGGGGGGCGAACGAGTACGAAAGCCTGCTGGACGAGCTATCTCTCCGGCTGGAGGAACGCAAGACGCCGATGCTATACCTGGCGGACATGACCACCCTCGCGATCCTCAGCCTGCACCTGCTGAAGGAGGAAAAAGCCCACCGCATCCTTGGGTTTCTCCGAAGCCTTGGCTTTTCCGGAAGCGTTGCCCTCCAGGTGCTCGGGGGGCTGACTATGGGCCTGAGCCTGGTGGAGCGGGCAAATTTCAGGTTCAAGACCCGCCTGCTAACTTTCGCGAGGAAGTACCACGAATCCCTTGCTCAGTTGAGCGACGCGGATAAGAAGAAACTATCTGATTTCGCCAGGGAGGTCATCGAAATCGTGGAGCCCAAACAGCCTTAGGGCGTCCCAATGCCTGCAAACTTGTGTGCAGGCTTTTTTGTCGAGATATAATTTTAGGCTTTTCTAGAATTAAAACCTTTATCGACAATGGATTGTGTCGAGCAACCTGTTAGTGGAGGTGCTGACCCACATGGGAATAGCGAGAAAGGCTGGCATCATGTCGATCCCGGTGATCGAGATGGGAGGGAGGAGATGCCACGGTGTGCCTCGACGGGAGGAAGTGTCGCAGTTCCTCGAGCAAGAAACATGGCGCTGAAGGAGGTACAGTATGGCGGAGAAGCGTAGCTGTACGGCAATCGTCTGCGCGTACAACGAGGAACGCACGGTGGGAAGCGTCCTTTCGGCGCTCCTCGAATCCCCGCTGATAGGCGAGATTGTGGTGGTGGACGATGGTTCCCGCGACCGGACGTTTTCCATCGTATCCTCGTTCGAGAAGTGGGGCGTGCGTGCCATCCGACTGACCCGAAACCGCGGCAAAGGCTTCGCAATGGCGGAAGGGATCGCCGCTGCACGGGGTGAGGTGCTGGCTTTCGTGGACGCCGACTTGATGAACTTGTCCCCCGACTACATCGCTGAGTTTGTGCTCCCGGTGCTCGAAGGCAGGGCGGACATGGTGATTGGGTATCCGCGGAGGCACAAGAGCACAGCTTTTCCCGACCCCACTATCATGCTATCGGGCGAGAGAGCTCTGTGCCGACGTGACATCCTGCCGATAGTACCGATCATGAAGGATTCCAGGTTCGGAGTGGAGACCATTATTAATCTCCATTACCGGAGGGAAGGGAAGAGTGTTCTCTACGTGCCTCTGGAAGGGCTCATCCATCCTCTCAAGGTAGAAAAGACAGACCTGACCTCGGCTCTGGGGCTGTACACGAGGGAACTCTCCGAGATTGCCATGGCTATGGCGCGCAATTATCCGCTGGCGCTGGCTGCTTTTGGCCTGGATCCGAGGAGACCACAGGCGTGGATGTACCGGATGGGAGAGCGGTTTTCGCCTCCGAGTTTGGTTGCCTGGCCTCGCCGGGTTTCGGGTGTTGCTTACCAAACTGTGCGTTCCTTGAAGAGATTCCCTCTCTCTGCGATGGATTACATAGGCGTTTATGATCCGTCCACTGGACTCATCGACGATGACAATGCAAATCACACACACTGAACACGGAGGTTGAAAGGTGTACGGGAAATTGCTGGAAGCGTTAGGTGAGTGGGTCACACGACGTAAGCTATGGATCGGCGTCATCGTGGCGTGGATTCTGCTGGCGGCAGGGCTTTTCGTCTGGGCTCCGCCCCTGAGCAGGGTTGGAGAGCTGAACGAGGAAATTTTCCTCCCAAAGAATTCAACCTATCTACAGACGAAGGAAGTGCTCAGGGAGAAGTTCCCAGATCAGACGTCCGCCGGACAGGGAATGTTGATTTTTTACGATCCCAGCGGTCTGAGTAAGCAGGACAAGGACTATGCCAAATCGCTGGCCGAATGGCTTTCCTCCGATCAGGCTCCGAAGGAGGTGACGAAAGTCGTGTCGATCTTCAACAATCCGGAGCTGGAGGATGTCCTGGTGAGCAAGGACGGTCAGGCGATGATCATGCAGGCGAATTTCTCGACATCGAATTTCTCCAAGGATACCAACGCCGCCGTGGACGCAATTCGGAAGCACATCTCGGATACCAGGCCGCAGGGACTCGGGGTATACCTCACAGGCCCCGCGGCCATCGGGAAGGACTTCCTGAGGGCCACGCTGGAGAGCACCGACAGGACGATGTATGTGACCATCGGGCTGGTGATCATCGTCCTGCTGCTGGTTTACTGGTCACCCGTAGCGGCGCTGGTGCCGCTGATCACCATCTTCACATCGTACCTGGTGGCAAGGGGGCTCCTGGGCATCGTCGCACAGCAGAAAATCATCAAGCTCTCCGGGATGCTGGATACCCTGCTGATCGTGCTGATCTTCGGCGCAGGCACCGACTACGCCCTGTTCATCATCTCCCGCTTCCGGGAGGAGGTCGGCAAGGAGAAGGACCGGCGCGAGGCCACGGTCCACACGGTATCGAAGATCGGCCCGATTATCACCGCCAGCGCCAGCACGGTCATTATCGGCCTGCTGGGGATGATGGT
>CAZDOZ010000037.1:5293-16985 GCA_964507175.1 uncultured Anaerolineae bacterium | reverse complement strand
AGTATTCCACAGGGCTTGTGCTGTGGCTTGCCTGGGGTTGGCGGAAGCTTCCCGAAAGGCGGGTTAATTCCTGGGGGCCCGTAGGGCCCCCAGGAATTACTTCGTTCTCCCAGGCTCATCTTACTTTGCGCCTGCGAGCCGGTAGGGTATAATTGGAAGAACGTAAGGATAAACCGTTTACAGGAGCTGCATGTGCGTGTTTTGATAACTGGCATGGGGGGATTTGCAGGAAGCCACCTGGCGGACTACCTGTTGACCTTGCCTGGGATTGAGCTTTTCGGGACGGTCTATCGGAAGCGCGATTTGGTGCGTCACCTGGAAGGCAGGGTGCAGCTCCATCACATAGATCTATTGGACAAAACACGAACCGAGGAGTTGATACACGAGATCAGGCCCGATGTTGTTGCCCATCTGGCGGGGCAGGCAGATGTTGGGCACTCGTGGCAGATGCCATGGCGGACATTCGAGCTTAACACCCACACTTTGCTCAACGTCCTCACAGCGGTGGACGACCTGTCGCTCCAGGTTACGGTCCTCGTAGTGGGCTCCAACGAGGAATACGGCCTGGTCCGACCGGGGGAACTCCCCCTGAATGAGTCAGTCCCTTTCCGGCCGCTCAACCCCTACGGCGTGAGCAAAGTGGCGCAGGACATGCTCGGCCTGCAATTTTACCAAAGCAACAGGGTTCGGACGATACGTGTCAGACCGTTCAACCACATAGGGCCGCGCCAGCGGCCGAATTTTGTTGTTTCAGCGTTTGCCCTCCAGATCGCGCGGATAGAAGCAGGCTTGCAGCCGCCGCAGATTCGGGTCGGGAATCTCTCGGCGAAGCGGGATTTCACCGATGTTCGGGATATGGTGAAAGCGTACTGGCTGGCGCTCACCAAAGGGGTGCCCGGGGAAGTGTACAACCTGGGGTCCGGCGAACCGCATTCCATCCAGGAAGTGCTGGATCTGCTCCTGTCGCAGAGCAGGATACCGATTCGGGTAAGCCAGGACCTTGCGAGGATGCGGCCCGCGGATGTACCGGAGACCAGATGCGATGCCAGCAAATTCCGGAACCTGACCGGCTGGAACCCTACCATCCCTTTCCATCAGAGTGTCATGGACACGTTGAACTACTGGCGGGAGCAGGTGCGGGAGGGTACCGTGGTTCACGGGTAGAGCTTCATGAAGCATAACAGAGGAGAAGCATGGGCAAAAAAAGAGCTTTGATAACCGGCGTAACGGGGCAGGACGGCTCATATCTGGCGGAATTCTTGCTGGAGCAGGGATACGAAGTTATCGGCATGGTCCGCCGGACCAGCACTATCAATTTCGACAGGATACATCACATCCAGGACAAGATCATCATCGCCCAGGGCGATTTGCTGGATCAGTCTTCCATCATGGACATAATCCGTGAGCACCATCCTCACGAGGTGTACAACCTGGCGGCCCAATCTTTCGTTCCTACATCCTGGCGGCAGCCGGTGCTCACCGGCGAGTTCACCGCGTTGGGTGTCACAAGGGTCTTGGAGGCAATCCGGTTGGTGGACCCGGGAATCCGTTTCTACCAGGCATCCAGCAGCGAGATGTTCGGCAAGGTGCGGGAGGTACCGCAGAAAGAGACCACCCCGTTCTACCCCCGTAGCCCGTATGGCGTCGCCAAGGTGTACGGGCACTGGATCACGATCAACTACAGGGAAAGCTACGGCATATTCGCCGTGTCCGGCATACTCTTCAACCACGAATCCCCAAGACGGGGGCTGGAGTTCGTGACCCACAAGGTTACCTACGGTGCGGCGAAGATCAAGCTTGGGCTGGCGAAAGAGCTTCGTCTTGGGAATCTGGATGCCAAGCGAGACTGGGGCTATGCCGGTGATTACGTCAAGGCGATGTGGATGATGCTCCAGCAGCCGGAACCGGGAAATTTCGTCATAGCCACGGGACAGACCCACTCGGTCCGGGAACTGTGTGAGGTAGCGTTTGGGTATCTGGGGTTGGATTACAGGGATTATGTGGTCACCGACCCACGGTTCTACCGGCCGGCAGAGGTGGACCGACTGGTAGGAGACGCCTCGAAGGCCAAGAGGGTACTCGGCTGGGAGCCGGAGGTGAGCTTCGAGGAACTCATCAAGATGATGGTCGATGCCGACATCAAGGCGCTGAGAGAGGAACGGAAACTTTAGGACAACACGATAATCGGACATCAAGGAGATCGACATGAGCGACATAAAGTTCGGCACGGATGGGTGGAGGGGCAAGATTGCCGAGGACTACACTTTTGACAATGTCAGGCGATGTGCCCAGGGGTTTGCGACCTATCTCGAGGAGGAAGGGTGCGGAGGTGCCAAAGTGGTCGTTGGGTACGACCGCAGGTTTGCCTCGGAGGATTTCGCCGCCGTGGCGGCGGAAGTGATGGCCGGGAACGGGTTCCACGTGCTCCTGACCCAGGGGGCCACGCCCACGCCGGTTATCTCCTACAGCGCCGTGCATCACAAAGCCGCCGGAGCTATCAACATCACCGCCAGCCACAACCCGCCGAGTGACAACGGCTTCAAGGTGCGCGATGAGCATGGCGGAGCGGTGGACCCGGCCGGGCTGAAGCGGATCGAGGCGGCGATCCCGGATTCCGCGGACGGCGTGAAGCGCGTCCCGCTGGAAAAAGCGCTGAAGGAAGGGGGCATCGAATACCTCGACCCGGTGCCGGCGTATGTAGGGCATCTGAAAGACCTCGTCGACGTGGAGAAAATAAAGGAAGCGGGGCTGAAGATCGTCCATGATCCCATGTGGGGTAATGGCATTGGCTGGTTTGACCAGATTACATTGAAAGGCGGCACAAACCGGTTCGTCACGATCCACAATGTCCGAAACCCAATCTTCCCCGGGATGAAGCGCCCGGAGCCGATCCCGCCCAATATCGACGAGGCGATGAAGAAAGTGAAAGAGGTCGGCGCGGACATCGGCATCGTCAACGACGGCGACGCCGACCGGATTGGGTTCATAGACGAGCACGGCAGGTTCGTGGATCAGCTTCGCTCCTACGCTTTGCTGGCGTACTACATGCTGGAGGTTCGGGGCGATCGAGGTCCCATTGTCAAGACCATCTCCACCACTTCGATGTTGAACAAACTGGGCGAGATTTACGGCGTGCCGGTGTACGAGACGGGCGTCGGGTTCAAGTACGTGGCGCCGAAGATGGTGGAAGTGGACGCCCTGATCGGCGGCGAGGAGAGTGGCGGTTACGCGTTTCGGCGCAATGTGCCAGAGCGAGATGGCATTCTGGCAGGTCTCTACATGCTCGACTTCATGCTGAGCACCCGCAAGACCCTGTCCCAGCTCATCGAGCAGTTGTTCGAGCTGGTCGGGCCCCATTACTACAACCGGATCGACGTGCGGTTCCCCAACGAGAAGCGCCCGGAGGCAAAAGCCCGCATGAACGCCGCCAGGCCGGATAAAATCGCGGGCCTGAAGGTTGTGGGGATCAATACCCTTGACGGCTATAAATTTGAGATGGAAGACGGCGGCTGGCTGCTGGTGCGTTTCTCCGGCACCGAGCCGATAATCCGGGTTTACACCGAGACTACAAGGGAAGATCTGGTGCAGGCGATTCTGGAGGAAGGTTTGCGGATCGCAGGGCTGAAAGAGAATTAGCCGTCCATTGGGGCTGGCGCACTGCTCCCCAATGGATTACTGGAGCAAGTATGTTGATAGACACCCACTGCCACCTGGACTTATCCTGGTTCGACGAGGATCGCGACGAAGTGATCCAGCGGGCAGAAGAAGTGGGAATCAGAGCCATTGTCGACCCGTCCATAGACCTGGAAGCTGCCAAACGTGTGCTTGCTCTGGCGGAGAAGCACCGGCAGGTGTACGCCGCGGTCGGCGTGCACCCCAATGACTGCCAGGGTTACGACGAGGGCACGTGGAGCCGGATGCGGGAGATGGCACGGCGTCCCAGGGTCGTTGCCATCGGCGAGATTGGACTGGACTATTACCGGGATAGAACGCCCAGGGAGGTGCAGCAAGAGGCGCTAGAGGCTCAACTCGCTATTGCTGCCGAACTGGGGTTGCCCGTGATACTCCACAATCGGGAGTCGGAGGAGGACCTGCTGGCGCTACTGCGATCGTGGGTTGAGAGTGGAAATGTGCCGAACCCACCAGGAGTGTGGCACGCTTTCAATCTAAGCATGGAGTGGGCATCGAAAATCCATGAATTGGGGTTCTTCCTGGGGCTGGGCGGCGTAGTGACGTTTAAGAACGCCCGTCAGGTGCACGAAATGGTCCGGGAGCTTCCCCTGGAGTGGGCTGTTCTGGAGACCGACGCCCCGTTTTTGGCGCCGCATCCTCACCGGGGGAAACGGAATGAACCAGCATACATGGCCTTGACCGCCGAGGCGATCTCGCGGTTGAAAGACGTGCCGGTGGAGGAGGTGGCATCGGTCACCACGACTAACGCCCGGAAGCTGTTCCGGAAACTGCAGCAGCGTCGGTGAGGCAAAATCAGCGAATCAACGAATGGGCGAATCAGCGAAACGGTTTGCCGCGGAGAAAGTCTTATCGCAGATTCGCTCGATTCGCAGACTCGCTGATTCTCTGTGGCGGGCTCTGTGGTGAGAATGCTTTTTCAGAAGGGTCAGCAAAACAGGCCTTTGGAGAAAGGCGGAAAGCGGGAGATACTTTTGCCGAAACTGAAAGCCATTTCTTTGGTATCTTATGAACTAAAGCTCGTGGAGGAGAAGATGTACCGCGCCGCCGAGGATGCGTACGGTCCTCTGGCGATGGCTTTCCTGAAGCTGGTCAGTAGCGGTGGAAAACGTTTGCGCCCTACTCTGGTGGTGCTCTCATCCAAATTCTATCAAGAGCCGGAGCTGGACAAACTCATAGCCGTGGCTGCATCTGTGGAAACTTTGCATACCGCTACGCTGATTCACGATGACCTGATAGACGAGGCTACAGTACGGCGCGGGTTCCCTACCCTGACTGCGCTTTGGCAGAACAAAGGGTTGATTGTGCTGGCTGGCGACTACGTTTTTGCCCGCTCTGCAGCCCTGGCAGCGGAGGCAGACAGCATCCGAATTGCCAGGATGTTCGCAGAGACCCTGATGACCATCTGCGACGGCGAGCTCCGGCAGGAGCTTTCGCTAAACCGATGGGATCAGCCAAAAGAGGCATACTATCGGAGGATCTACGCAAAGACCGCCAGCCTCTTCACCCTCGCCACCCAGTCCGGTGCTATCCTTAGCCAGGCGCCGGAGGAAGGAGTCCAGGCGCTGGAGCAGTATGGGCGCTACCTGGGGATGGCTTTCCAGGTGATGGACGACATTCTGGATTTCGTCGGCGACGAGAAAAAGCTTGGCAAACCTGTAGGCAATGACCTGCGGGAGGGCACCGTGACCCTGCCAGCGTACTATTACATTCGCCAGAATCCTTCTCACGAGGAAGAGGTGAGTCGCGTCCTTTCTAGCAGCGGCGATGAACGCAAGTCGGCGGTGGCTGAGCTCGTGAAGCACGTGGCCGAGTCCGATGCCATCGGGGCGGCTTACAAAGAAGCTGCAGAAATGGTGGAGAAAGCCAAAGAAGCGCTAAGAATTTTGCCGGACAACGCCTATCGGCAAGCCCTCATAGAGTTGGCGGATTACTCGGTGGCGCGGGAGGTATGAGGCGCCATGGAAGCGCCTGCCCCCCGTCTCTCGATCTCCATCGTGAGCTGGAACGTCCGCGATTTGCTCCGGCGCTCCTTGACCTCGATTTACGCTTCCCCCATTGCCTCCGTCACCGGCGCAGTGGAGGTAATCGTGGTGGACAATGCCTCGTCTGACGGAACTGCCGAGATGGTCAGGTCGGAGTTCCCTCTGGTCAGGCTCGTGGAAAATGCCAGGAATGAGGGTTTCAGCAGGGGAAACAATCAGGCGCTGGCGCTGACCCATGGGCGTCACGTTCTTTTCCTCAACCCGGACACAGAGGTCGTGGGCGACGCTCTCGGCATGATGGTGTGGTATCTGGACACCCACCCAGAGGTCGGGGCTGTGGGACCAAAATTACGCTACCCTGATGGCTCCATCCAACCATCCCGTCGTCGCTTTCCCACCGTTGCTACCCTATTCCTGGAAAGTACCTTGCTTCAGCAATGGTTTCCCCAACATGCCATCCTGGATAGGTTCTACATGGCAGATACGCCGGACGACATGGAGCAGGAGGTGGATTGGCTCGTGGGGGCTGCGCTGATGGTCCGCCGTGAGGCCGTTGAGGAAGTGGGTGGCTTCGACGAGCGGTTTTTCATGTACTCTGAGGAATTGGACTGGTGCCGACGGGCCAAAGCGGCGGGGTGGAAGATCATTTACCTGCCGCAGGCGATGATCATCCACCACGAGGGGCGATCCAGTGGTCAGGTTGTGGCAGCCCGCCACATCCATTTCTACACCAGCAAGGTGCTGTATGCCCGGAAGTACCACGGGAAGGTCGTGGCGGAGGCGCTGAGGCTCTTCCTGCTGGCGACTTTCGGGTGGCAGGTAGCTGAGGAAGGGGCAAAATGGCTCCTGGGACACAAGCGTCCTCTGCGGTCTGCCAGGATTAAGGAATATCGGGAGGTTCTGAAGTCAGGGTTGAGGCCCGGGGGGCAGCGGGCATGAGGGTTTTGTTGATAACTGGCGAGTACTCGCCGATGCAGGGTGGTGTTGGGGACTATACGAGAGAGCTTGCGCTGGCCCTCAATGCTTTCGGTTCAGAAGTTCACGTGTTCACACGCGGGACAGAACAAAGGGATGAGAACAGGAGAGTGAAAGTGCATCGCCTGCCGGGGCGCTGGCGGTGGAGCACTTTGTGGCATGCTTCAGCATTGGTTCGGAGTCTCTCTCCAGACGTGGTTCACATTCAGTACCAGACAGCCGCTTACGGAATGCATCCCTCGATTCACCTTCTTCCTCGGTGGCTCCGCTTTGCGGTGAGGTCTCCTGCACTCGCGGTTACGTATCACGACCTTCTGGTGCCGTACCTTTTTCCGAAAGCAGGGCCAATCCGCTGGCAGGCTGTCCTGGAGCTTGCGCGGAGCAGCGACATTTCGGTGACCACCAACCCTGCGGATTATCGGCGTCTTACATCTGCACTCCCTGGTGCCAGGGTTTTCGAGATACCGATTGGCAGCAATATTTCCCCTGCTCCACCGATGGGGTTTCAAAGAGATGTATGGCGTGCTTCGCATGGTTACTCGGGGGATGAGTGTTTGCTGGTCTATTTTGGATTTCTGAATGCCAGCAAGGGTGGAGAGGTCCTTGTGAAAACTCTCGTGAGGCTGTCAGAGGAAAGGCACAACGTCAGGCTGTTGATGCTTGGTGGCAAGGTTGGTTCCAGCGATCCGACGAATGTGGACTCTGTCCGTCGTGTGGAGGAAATGATGGAAGATACAGGAGTCAGCGGCCTTGTAAGATGGACTGGTTTTCTCCCTTCTGATCAGGTCTCCGCATGGCTGCTGGCTTCAGATGTAGCGCTTATGCCTTACCAAGACGGAGTGTCTTTCCGTCGTGGAAGCTTCATGGCAATGCTGGCGCATGGCCTGCCGGTGGTGACTACTTATCCAGAGGTTCCTTACCGAGAGTTGGTGCATGGGGAAAACGTGATTCTGGTTCCTCGTGGCGACGCTGAGGCAGCGGCAAATGCCGTGGGAGAGATATGCCGATCGCCCGAGACCCGCAGGCGGTTGTCGGATGGAGCGAGAAAGCTGGCAGGTTTGTTCTCGTGGGACAGGATCGCACGCATGCATTTGGAGGCTTATGCTTCTGTGGTATAGGAGAAGCTCCAGAGGCTGTCGTGCTGGCCTGTACAAAGGGCTGCTCCACGCTTAAGTGCGCTTCTGCCGCCCTCGTTGGGAAACAACAAAAGCCCGGCAGCTTTCTGCTGCCAGGCTTCCCTGTGGGCCGTGCAGGACTCGAACCTGCAACCCTCTGCTTAAAAGGCAGCAGCTCTGCCAATTGAGCTAACGGCCCATCTGTTTCAAATTCTAGCATCGCACACCCTGTGCTGTCAATATTCGCAGGGCGGAATTGCAGCCCCAAGCAGGTTTCATCAGCAACGAGAAGAGGATAATGCTTGCGACAGTAGCCGGAGAGAATCGTTTTGGGGATAGACGCTGTCTGGTTGTTTTGCTGCCTCGTAGGATTGCACCTTTACCTATCCAATGGCATGTGATAAAATTGAAAAAGAATTATCTCCAGAGAGCATTTGTCGGGTGGCGGGCGTGCTTTGGGACAGTTTCAGAGCGAGGGAAGTAGTATTTGTCGGGTTTCTTGCGTAGCAAGGTGTGGTGTGTGGCTCTCCAAGGGCTCTGATGGGGGTTTGTTTGTAGAGACCAGGCGGTAGGTCCTTTCGGAAAACAGCATGGCTGGAAGTTTGCCGGGAAGATGATGCTACCTCAGGGATTTCGTGAGCCAGACACGAGGATGGTATCCTGACAATGCTCCTTTTATTTCTAAGGCAGGGTGAGAATGGATAGTTTTCTGAAGAAGCTCTTGAAAATATGGATTGCCGCTACCATTATCATACTGGTTGCGCTTGCTGTAATCGCTGGATGGCTCGTATGGCAGAAAGCAGCACATCCGACTCCTCCACCGCCTACTCCTGCGAAAGCCACGCCAACACCTGTGGTTCCAGCGGTGATCCCACCAGGATATCCCACGCCAGTTCCGATTATCTATGCCAGAGATGATTGGTTCCAATCCGGCGGGACGGATTATGGTATAACCAACCCTGAGTACGGCCCGATCGGCGGGCACATACGCCTGCAGTGGAAAGATGTACACGTTGGTCCGGGACAATTCGATTGGAGTAAACTCGACCGATACATGGAAAGTGCCCGGCACATGAAAGTGAATGTGCTGGGTCAGGAAATCCCAAAGCCCGTTTACCTAACCCTGGCGATCTACAGCCAGGTAAACCCTCCTCCCGGCAAAAGTGGCACATACGTGGAGAACCTGGCACCTGCCTGGCTAGGCTCGGACAAGGGATATGATATAACCGACGGGCCTGGTGGGAAGTGTGAAATCTCGATGGAAGCACCTGCCTACAACAACCCGGTCTATGTCAATGCTCTGGATCAGGCTATTGAAGCCCTCGCAAATCATCTGAGGGAGAAAGGCTACATCGATCAGATAACGGCGGTGGCGATTGCGGGGGGGTACAATGAAGAGACCATCGCTGCCCCCGCCCAGACGATGCATGGATGTGTCCCACTGGAAAACCTGAACAACTACGTCAGCGACGATGAATACGCCGCATTCCTAAAACATATCACCGGAACCTACCGGCGGGCTTTTCCCAGGAAGCCTTTGTACAATCAGCAGGCTGCTTCCAAGTGGCCGTGGCGTAGGACATTCGTGGCTATGGGCCTCGATTTCTTTCCCCCGGTGGGGTACAAGGATGACGGCTTGGATGCCGACTCCCCTGCAGCCTACGGATACAAGACTACCCACATAGGCAACGGAATGGTCCAGGTAGCGAAGGATTTTGAGAACAGGATACCCATTGCCTTCGAACCAAAACGATATCCCAGCGGGGACAGGGAGCTGAGCAGAGAAACTTTCTATTGGATGATGCTTTCCGCGATGGCCCACCAGGCAGACTTCGTCGACGTCCAATCCGCACCATGGAGCTGGCTGCCATACATCCCGGAAATCAGCAGGCCGCCCAACGATTTTCCCGACTTCGCCAGGTTCATGGTGGAGAACTTCGGCAAAAGGCCATCGCAGGGGAAGCACGCCTGGATAGTGCTGCGTGATTCGGAGTATAATCCTAACGACGGCGGGCGCAAGGGCTGGAACGGTGGCGAGCCAGGGGATTGGAACCACTGGATCTCCAGGATTGATGGCCCAAACGACGATGCTCCAAGGGTATGGAAAAGTGACCTCCCTGCGGCTGCCAGGCGGCAAGTGTACAGCCGCCAGGTGAGGCGCACTGCTGGAAGGTACCTCTACTTTGACGTACGAGATGATTGGGCATTCAGCAATAGAAAGCCAATTGCAGCCGGAGGTGATGTCTCGTATGTGCTCAGGATTTGGTACCTGGATCACGGGCACGATATTTTCAAGATCGAGTATGCGGACGAATCGGGGCACGAGCACGTGCTAGCGGTGCAGAAAACCGGCAGCGATCAGTTTATGTTGGCTACTTTTCCGCTGGACAATCTCTCTCTGAGGAATCGGATGCCTTTCGGTTCGGATTTGGTTCTCGATGACAATGACGATGGAGACGAGTGGATACACATGATCTGGCTGGAAGGAATTGGCAATCCCACTCCGCACCTTGCCAGCACACCGCATGCCACGCCAAGTCCATCTACAGTCCCTACCAGCACGCCTGCGCCGCCGATTAAAACAGCAACTCCCACTGAGGCGCCGTCGTTCACGCCGTCGCCGAGCCCGAGCGCTACGTCGACTGCCACACCCGTTCCCACACCGTCGCCAAGCGTCACGCTGACCTGCACGCCCACACCATCTCCCACCGGCACGCCGACACCCACTGGCACGGGCGAAGCGTCCCCAACACCTACGGGTACGGGTGGAGTATCCCAGGCAGAGACTTCCACTCCAACGCCGACGGGCCGTCCCACCCTTACTCCAACGCTGATGCTGACGAACACGCCATTGCCCACGCCGACAGCAGCCCCTCAGGCTGCCGTTGCGGTACCATGGCTCAATATCAGGAGAGGCCCGGGAACCGAGTATCAGGTGGTCTCGCTGGCGCATCAAGGTCAGACATTTCCTGTGATCGGGCGAAATCACGATGGTGATTGGGTTCTTCTCCGCTACTCGGCGAACGCTGAGCCAGGATGGGGATATCTCCAGATGCTACGCCTGAACACGCCAGTGGATGCTCTGCCGGAGCCATCTTTCATTCCCGATAAATGTCTCCCCTGGTACATCAACGATGTGTTGGTAGGAACACACCCCAAAGGGGTCGCCAGCGATGGAAACAGAGTGTTCGTTTCCATGTTTGACGCGGGTGCAATTGCCGTCTTGAATCGCAGTGGGTATCTGGTTTCTCTCATCCATGCCTTACCTGAGGGTCATGCCAACGGTGTAGCTGTTTCTGGCAGGAAGATTTTCATGGCACAGAGAGATGCCGATTCGGTGGCTGTGTTCGACACATACACATTGCGTTTCGTGAAGAGTATAGCGGTGGGGCATTTGCCGTGGGGTGTGGCCGTCGGTAGGAAAAATCTTTGCGTGGCGAATTTCGGCAGCAATAGCGTGTCCGCCATCCCGTTGAACGACCTTAGCTTGAGGACGGATATCCTCACGCACCCAAACCCTGCTCAGGTGGCGGTGGTAAATGGGAAAGCATATGTGACCCACATTGACGGAACTATTTCGGTGATAGACGATAAGGGGGTGGTTCAGGAGAAGAAGCTGGCGGCTTCGCTTTTCGGGATAGTCGTTGGCACTGACAACACGCTCTTTCTGGGAGACCCGCTCGAGCACAAGGTGCTGGTGGTCGACCCTGATGATTTGAGCGTGCGAGACCGTTATGGTCTCCCGGGCAAGCCGTATGCGCTGGCGTATAATCCCCACACAGGGCATTTGTTCGCGGTGGACGCTGAGAAGGATCGCCTGTACGTGCTCTCCGGGTCGGACGGGAGGTTCCTGGGTAGCCTGCCGCTGGCGCACCAGGGCGCAGACGATGGGGGGCAAGGGATGGCCGTCGGGCCAGCGGATGAGAT
>CAZDOZ010000037.1:0-5193 GCA_964507175.1 uncultured Anaerolineae bacterium | reverse complement strand
AAGGTAGAGATCGTATGGCCTCACGGTGGCGCTCCGATAAGCGAGGCTAGCCTGGCCAACATAACGGCTTACCTGTTCCGGGATAGTGAAAACGATCCGGTTCCGTGCAGCTGGCGGCCCACAGTCAGGCTGTGGAAAGCGCTGAATGCCGAACCGGCGCAGCCTGTCAAGATTGGCACGCCCAGGGTGACAGCAGAGCAGGGCAAGAGGTTCACCGTTTGGGACTTCAATGATGTAGATGTGAGCGAGGCAATGAATCCATCCAACAAACTCTATTTCTTCGTCACGGTAGATGGCGTTTCCACCAGGCACAATGTCTGGAGTCATGCTCAGGACGCCAGGACTTACCTGCCTGTGGCGGAGCCCCCTGCGGGCCTGGTACACGCTTTCCCTCGGAACGTGGATACCGAGATACAAATCGTGTGGCCTCATGGGAACCTGCCGGTAGAGAAAGCGAAGCTCGTAAATGTCACTGCTGTTGTGTACAAGGCCGGAACGAGACTTGCTGTCGGGAGCGATGTGGATGATCTTCCTACTTTGCGGCTCCATTGGGGGCTGAATAACAATGCCGATTCCTCTCCAGATGGTGGCATGACAGGTACCCCCAGGGTAGTGGTCCGGAACGGGCTGAGTTTCTGGGCTTGGGATTTCAACGATGTCGATGTCAGCGAGGCGAACAACCCTCTGAACAAGTATTTCTTCTGGGTCACGGCAGATGGACATGAAACGTATCCAAACGTCTGGGCCCACGGGGCTGACGCCAGAACTATTTTCCCGCAACCGGACGTGCCTGTGCGCTCGTGCCGCTGATGCTGGGGACTTTCGATAGTACCTTGATGACGAAATTCTTGTACACTGAGCAAAGATTCGCTGCGCAGAAGCGAGAGACGCAGGAACAACAAACCAAACGAATTGGCGAAAGAGCGGATCAGCGATCGGTAGGTTTACTGAGGAGGTCTCGCTGATTTGGATAGTCTCAGCGGTTCTCCGCGTCGAGCTTTTGGTTCTGGCTCGTCCATGTTAGGAGGTGAAATTGGGAAACAACGTCATACCTGAGGAGCGTCTCGAGGAAGATGCCATATACGTAGTAGGGCATAAGAATCCCGATACTGACAGCATAGCGTCTGCCATTTCTTACGCCTATTTCAAAAACCTTGTCGATCGGAAGAACAGGTATCAGGGCGTGAGATTGGGAGAACCGAATCCAGAGACCAGGTTTGTGCTTTCTTATTTTGGTCTGGAACTTCCTCCTCTCATCCGGCACGTTTACCGGAGGGTCAGGGACGCGATGGTGAGGGACATAGTATCGGCTCCCCACACAGCAACGGTGTACGAAGTCGGGGCCCTGATGGTATCGCACAGAGTGCGAGATGTGCCCTTACTGGATGGTGAGGGCAGGCTGGTGGGATTGGTGACCGAAAGAAAAATCGCCAGGAACTTTTTACAGGAGTTCAGAGAATTCACGCTGGCGGATCATCCTCCCAGGGTGTCCGATATCGTCAAGACAATGGATGCGCGGCTGCTCGTGGGAAGGATGGATGCTTTTGTGACAGGCAGGCCGATGATAGGCGCCATGTCCCCGGAGAAAATGCTCCAGTTTCTGCGCGAGGGCGACGTGCTGATAACGGGGGATCGGGAGGATGCACAGGAGACAAGCATAGAGGCCGGTATCAGTTGTCTCATTATAACGGGTGATGTGGAGCCATCTGAACGGGTGCTCCGTATGGCGGAGGAGAAAGGAGTCGTGGTTATCGTCACGCCCCACACCACGTACGTCGCAGGGCGCTTGCTGAGGCTGAGCACTCCAGCCATCCGAATGGTGGAAGCCAATCCGCTGACTACCGACGCTGATACCGTTTTGAAAGATTTTACCTCTGATTTGATGAGCGATCGGAGTGGCATCGCCATTGTGGTGGACGATGATCGCAAGGTGCTGGGGGTTATCACCCGACATGATTTGATAAACCCGCCCAGGAGGCGAATTATCCTGGTGGACCACTCGGAAAGGGCGCAGGCAGTGGAGGGCGTGGACGAGGCAGAGATACTGGAGATCATAGATCACCACAGGCTCGGCGGCCTGGAGACTGGCAATCCAGTTACTGCCTACGTCAGGCCAGTGGGTTGTACGAACACATTGATCTGGGAGCAGTATAAATCGCACAATGTCAGGCCCTCCCATGCCGTTGGCGGGGCGATGCTGGCAGCTATCCTCTCCGATACAATGCTCCTGAAATCGCCCACCACCACTATGGATGACCGTTTGGCTGTCGAGGAAATTGGCAGATTTCTGGAAATGGATCCGATGGAATTCGGCATCGAGATGTACAATGCCAAGATGAGTGTAGACCACTTGACTGCCAGGGAGATTCTGACCACCGACGTGAAGATTTCTAGCTTCCCCAAGGCCAGAGTTGCCGTAGCTCAGCTAGAAGTGGCATCGTCTGATGTGGTGCTCTCCAGAAAAGAGGAAGTGCTGGAAGAAATGGAGGGAATGTGTCAGGAACGGGGGTACGACCTGTTCTTGCTCATGGTGACGGACGTGCTGAAAGAAAGCACGGAGATGCTCGCCGCGTGCCATGTGAAGCTGGCAGAGACAGCATTCAGGACGAAGTTCGTAGGGAATGTGGCCCATATGCCGGGCGTGATGTCGCGGAAGAAGCAAGTGATGCCGTTCCTGGCTAATTTTTTGCGTTGACCCTTTGGTGTGGTCGTGGAGTGAACCAGCGGACGGCAAATCAGCGACGGATATATTCGGCGATAGTCGATCCGCTGATTCGCTCTCTTTTTGCGATTCAGCGGGGACTTTTTGTGTCCTGGGGTCTTGCGTTCCCCGAATTGCAGAGTTTCCAGGTCTTGGTTACAATTCTCTCGATATTTCCGCGGTACATATCGACAGGGGAAGAACATGGTGCAGGCTCTAGCTTGGTGGATATCGTTGCAGATCGTGGGATGGCTGGCGTGGCCCCTGGCGCGTCGGCTGTTTCGCTCTCTGCCCGACCGGGGGTTGTTCTTCACCATGCCCCTGGGACTCCTGATCTCCGGCTATGCTTTCTGGTTGGGCGGCATCCTGCACCTGTGGCGCGCCGACGGCGGCGGAGTCCTGGCAGCGCTGATCATCCTGGCAGCTATCTCCGCCCTCTACTCCATCCGCTCCTCTGACGACGACTTCCTGGGCCTGCGGTGGCTCCGGGAGAACCGAAACCTCGTCCTCGTTTTCGAGGCGCTCTTCACCCTGGCGTTCCTGGCCTGGGCGTTCTTCCGGGCGTACAACCCGGAAATCATGGGCACCGAGAAGCCGATGGAGTTCGCGTTCCTCAACGGCATCCTTCGGAGCGATTTCTTCCCGCCCATAGACCCGTGGCTTTCCGGCTACGCCATCAGCTACTACTATTTCGGCTACGTCCTGCTGGCGTTCCTGACCCGCATGTCGTCGGTGGCGCCAGCATTCGCTTTCAACCTGGGCGTGGCAGGCTGGTTTGCCCTGGCTGCCACGGCCGCTTTCGGCCTGGGCTACGATCTGGTGGCTCTTCTCTCCGACGAACAGCCCCTGGGCCGGGCGTGGCGATGGATGGGCGGGGCCCTCGCGTCCACGTTCCTCGTCCTCATGGGCAATCTGGAAGGATTCCTGGAATCCCTTCACACGGCAGGCGTGGGGGGACAGGGCTTCTACCGGTGGCTGGACATCAAGGGGCTCGCATCGGCGCCCGTGACCGGCTCCTGGTTCCCGACGGCCCACTGGTGGTGGTGGAAAGCGTCCCGCGTCATCCACGACCGTGACCTGCTGGGGAACAGTGTCGAGGTGATAGACGAGTTCCCCCAGTTCAGCTTCATCCTGGGGGACATGCACCCCCACGTGCTGGCGCTGCCTTTCGGACTGCTGGCGGCGGCCCTGGCGCTGCAGGTCTTCCTCTCGGTGGAGCGCGGGCGCCGGAAGGCCGACGGATGGACGATTTCCCTTTGGGACGACGTCCCAATGCTCCTCTTCGTGGCGCTGGCGCTGGGCGGGCTGGCGTTCCTGAACACCTGGGATTTCCCGTTCTACTGGCTGCTGTTCGTGTCGGCGTACGCGCTGGCGTTGGTGCGCCGGGGGAGCGATGGGTGGCTCAAGGAGACCGCCATCGTGGGAGTGGCTGTGGGCGTCGCCGGAGTGCTGCTCTACCTGCCGTTCTACGTCGGATTTTCGTCCCAGGCCGGGGGCATCCTGCCGAACCTGCTCTTCCCCACCCGCTGGCAGCAGTACGCGGTCATGTGGCTCCCTCTGGTCTGGCCCGCCGTGCTGTTCATGGCAGCCCTGAGCGCTGGGAGATGGCGCTCCCTGGCGAAGCGGTGGGGCTCGTTCTTCCTGTACGCCGTGGTCCTGCCTATCGCTTTCTGGATTTTGATGCTCGTTCTCGCCTTCGGGACGCCCATGGGGCGCAAGGCGATGTCGACTTTGTTGAATTCCCCTGCCGTGCAGAAACAGGTGGGCGACCTGACTTTCGGCAGCGCGATCGGGCTTCTGGCAAGGGTCAGGCTGGCCCATCCCGTTACGTTCCTGCTCCTGGCGTTGTTGCTGGCGTGGGGCGTGGCGCTGATTTTCGTCGCCGGGAAGCGACGGAAGGATGGCGGCCTGGGGGATGCCGATTCCTTCGTGGTTCTGATGATTTCGCTGGCGTTCCTGCTTCAGTTCCTGCCGGAATTCGTCTACCTGCGGGACAGCTTCGGCACCCGGATGAACACCGTCTTCAAGTTCTACTTCCTGGCGTGGGCGTTACTCTCCGTTGCGGGGGCATACGGCATCGCCCGGTTCTGGCACGGAGCGCGACCTGGTGTCCGTCAGGCGGGGGTTGGGTTCGCCGCATTGCTGCTCCTGCTGGGGCTGGTGTACCCGCTGGCGGCCATCCCCAGCAAGGCGGGCGGGTTCCGCGGCAGGCCCACCCTGGACGGCATCGCTTTCTTCCGGAAAGCCTATCCCGACGACGCTGCGGCCATCGCATGGCTGGGGGCAAACGCCCAGGACGCACCGGTCGTGCTGGAAGCCACCGGTGGCTCCTACACCGATGCCGCCCGCGTGTCCGAGATCACCGGGTTCCCCACACTGCTGGGCTGGGGCGAGCACGAGCTCCAGTGGCGTGGGAGCTACAGAATCCCCGGCGAGCGTGAGAAAGCGATACAGCAGATTTACCAGTCCGCCGGGCCGAAAGAACTTCCGGG
>CAZDOZ010000036.1:0-16987 GCA_964507175.1 uncultured Anaerolineae bacterium | reverse complement strand
TTCGGCACCTGCCGTCGTGGTACAATTTTATTGTAAGGCTGGCTGCACTGAAAAAGCTCCACCGCCGAGAACGCGGAGGTCTGAAATCAGTGAATCAGCGAAACGAACCGTTGGAGGAAAGTCTATCGCCGATTCGCTTTGATGCCTTTGTTTTTCTCTGCACCCTCAGCGGGCTGCGCGGTGAGAGGGCTTTTTTCAGTAGAGTCAAGGCTGTTTCTACAGGGTCACGTCTTGGGCTAGCCAGCAGCCCGCACTGCGTGAAAGAGTGTTTTCAGGGCAGACCGAGGGGAAGGATGAGTGAAGACAAGAAAATCGTGGACACCCTCCAACGCCGGTGGGCGGTAGAGCAGGGATTGCAGGCTTTGCGTGATGCGGGATCCCCTCAGGAAATATCCGAGGCATTGGAGAACCTGCGCGAGCTTCCATCTGACGAGGTAATCTCCGGCTTGGTACGGCGCTTGAGCACCGACGATCCGGCGTGGCGGGCGCGCCTGGGGATGCTGACCCGTTTTCTACCGCGCCAGGAGACGGTCCAGCAATTGCAGCAGGCCGCTGTGAACCCATCCAGGGGAGATCAGGCCCGCGCTACTGCCCTGATGATCCTGGAGAGATACCTGGAGGTTCCGCTGGATGCCTCCCTCATGGCGGGTTTTGGAGATCCGGAGGGTGTGGCGCGCCAGTCAATCTGGGAGGCGCTGAGGCAGTCGGAGGAAGACCCCCTGGTCTGGCTGGAGTATGTCTCTCAGCTCCTGGAACAGCCCCCGGAAGTGATCGCACTGATGGAACGGATGCTGGCGGCCGAAAGTGACCCCCGCCTGGTGGAGCCGCTTCGGCTCCTGGCTATGGACGAGGACGCTCCTGCTGCCCAGGAAGCTTTGCGGTTGTTGAGCGACCTTCGGTTCCCCAAAGCTGCTTCGGCGCTGCGCTCCCTGATCCCGAACCTGCCTCCATCTCGCAGGAAAGTTGCCGAGCGGGGGCTCCGGAAGCTAATGCTCCGGGGCATCCGTCCGGAGAGCTACGCGCCCGACGAACGATGGCGCGTGCTGGTGAGCCCAGTGGACAGCCTTGGAAAGCGGGTCATCTGGTTCGTACACGAGGATGCGGAGTCCGCCGCGCTGGATCTGTTCCTTGGTTTGCTGATCGAGGAGCAGCATGGGATCGTGGAGGCCATAGGCGGCAGCGACCAACAGTTGGGAGAGGGGTTCCCTGTGCGCAGCACGCTGGGGGAGGTAAGGCTCGTCTCGGTGCAACCAGAGGGCGTTTATATACCGCTCCTGGAGGCGGAACATGCCTACGGTCGGTGGCTGCTGGCGAAAGCGCTGGCTCGGAACTTCGAAGAGAATGTCTCGCTGCCGCCTCTCTACCGGTTCTACGGCGACAGGATATGGCTCTGGGATCTGCCGGAGTACCGCTCGAAGCTCGCTCCGATGTCAAAAGAGGAGGCCAGATCCCTTCGTTCTCACACACCGCGTCTTTTGGAGCACATAGGGCTTATCAACTGGTTCATGATGGACGAACGCCTGTACACCCTGGCATGGCAGCACAAGGAGGAACCGCTGTCAGACCCATTGTCACAATCGCTGCGGAGCCTCCTCCGGGAGTGGCTCGATGGATATCTGACCCCGGAGATGCTGGCACAGTACGTGGAGCGGCTGGAGGACCTGGCGGAGTGGCTGGCGAATGCCGGAGAAAGGGAACTTTCCAGGCTGGCCTTTGCTTCCTCTACCCTGGCGGCGAAAGAAGGGTACGCCCCGTTGCCTTTCTTCCAGGCACTGGCGGAGCGTAGCTTCCGGGCGATACATCATCGGTTTGCAGAAGAGACAATGCACAGCAAAGAATAGCGTAGGGCCATCCAATCCAAGCACATCCCCCCAAGGCCCCCATGTCATCGCCCGTTCGTCCTGGTGTATTCCAGTCTTTCCGAATTTGGCTGCTGCCCTCGTTCTTTGGTTTCGGATTGGCATGGTGTCCTTCTGGTCTCTAATGAAGTTCTAACATTCCCCTCTTGACAAAGATTGTCCTACATGCTATCATTTGAATGGTTAGAATTAGCACTCTAGCGGGTAGAGTGCTAATTTGTTCGAGGAGAACGGATGAGAAACGTAAGACAGCGACGGATGGGGGTGCTGAGGAGCGTAATTGCCGAGTACATCGAGACGGCGAAGCCCGTCTCTTCCCAGACCATCGCGGAGAAATACGGCCTGGATGTCAGCCCGGCTACCATCAGGAATGACATGATGGCGCTGGAGAGAGAGGGGTACTTGTACCACAGGCACACATCTGGGGGACGGGTGCCGACGGAGAAAGGGTACCGGTTTTTCGTCGAGAATTTGATGAAAGAGGCGGAAGTTCCGGTATCCCAGAAACGGATGATACAGCATCAGTTCTACCAGTCCTCCATGGAGGTGGAACAGTGGGCGCGGCTGGCTGCAGCGGTGCTGGCCCGTTCCACTAACTGTGCTGGCTTGGCGACCCTGCCGAGAGTGCCCAGGAGCTGTTTCAAGCACGTGGAGCTGATAAGCGTCCGAGACAGCATGGTCCTCCTCGTGTTAGTGCTTCAAGGAGGAACAATCCGTCAGCAAGTGCTTACCTTAGGCCATGCTACGACCCAAGAGGAGCTTACATCCGTGGCGGATCAGTTGAACAAGCAGCTATGCTGTCTCTCCTCCGATGAAGTGGAGAGGCAGTTGAAAGAGATGTCGACATTTCATCGGCAGATCGGTCAGATTGTGCATAAGATCATGTGCCGGAGCGAGGGGAGCATATCCGAGCGAATCTATTATGAAGGGCTGGCGAACATACTTTCCGCACCGGAGTTCTCCGGAGGCGAGAAAGCGCACCAGGTGATAGCGATCCTGGAGGAAGGGAAAGTCCTCCCCATTCTGTCGAAGACTGCAGAAGTGGGCTCTGTGGAAGTGATCATCACTGGCGAGAGGAGCCACACTTTTCTGCGGAACACCAGTCTGGTTCTGGCCCATTACGGGGTCCCGCAACAGGCCATCGGTGTGGTTGGGGTTATCGGACCGAATCGGATGCGCTACTCTTACACAGTCTCTCTGGTGCAGTATGTAGCCAGCATCATGAGTGAGATGATGCAGAATCTTTATGGAGAAACGTCATTGTAGGAAAAGGAGCATAATATCGCCAAGGAGGTGGGGAAAGGAAATATGAGCGAAAAAGACACGGAGGAAAAAATAGAAGAGGTAAAGGAGGGCGAAAAACAACCCTCTGTGGAAGAACTCCAGAAACAGGTTGAGGAGTTCAAATCCAAAGCCGATGAGTATCTGGATCAGTGGAGGCGGACTGCGGCCGATTTCTCCAACTACAGGAAATTGGTGTCAAAGGAGAAAGAAGAATTAACCCAGACCGCCAATGCTATCCTGCTTGCAGGCCTTCTTCCGATCCTGGACGATTTCGAGAGGGCATTCAAGGTCGTACCTGATCACCTGGAAAGACTGACATGGGTCGAGGGGATAGCCCTGATCTACCGGAAGATCCAGGCTATCATGGAGCAGGCCGGCGTAAAGCCCATTGAGGCCGAAGGGAAACAATTCGACCCAAAGGTGCACGAGGCAATAACCCATGAGGAGATCGAGGGGTACGAGGATGGTCAGATCATCGAGGAAGTGCAGAAAGGCTATATGCTTGGCGACAAAGTGTTGAGGCCAAGCATGGTGCGGGTGGCTAAGAAGCTGCAGAAGCCTCCCGAGGAAAAGCAGGCACCGGAAGAAAAGCCATCAGAGCAACAGGATAGTACCAGATAAGCCCCGGTACGGGGGTCAAGTGACTATTTTCAGGAGAGAGACAAATGGGGAAAATCATAGGAATTGACTTGGGAACAACTAACTCGGTTGTTGCTGTTATGATGGGCGGTGAGCCCACTGTTATACCAACTGCAGAGGGAGAGCGTCTTTGTCCATCTGTGGTCGCTGTCAACCCGAAGACTGGCGAGATGATGGTGGGACGGGTGGCAAAGCGTCAGGCTATCACCAACTCCGAGAACACGATATTTTCCATCAAGCGGTTCATGGGGCGTAAGTACGACGATCCTATAGTCCAGAGAGCGATCAAGCATGTACCGTACAAGGTTACTAAAGCGCCGAATGGCGATGTGCGTGTCTGGATGGGCGGTAAGGAGTACTCCCCTCCGGAGATCTCTGCCATGATCCTGCGCAAGCTCAAGCAGGACGCAGAGGCGTTTCTGGGTGAAAAGGTGACAGAAGCAGTCATCACGGTGCCTGCTTACTTCAACGACGCCCAGCGGCAGGCTACCAAGGATGCAGGCAGGATCGCTGGCCTGGAAGTAAAACGGATCATCAACGAGCCTACGGCATCGTCCCTGGCTTATGGTCTCGACAAGAAGAAAGAGGAGACCATAGCCGTGTACGATCTCGGCGGTGGTACGTTTGATATCTCCATACTGGATGTCGGGGATGGTGTTTTCGAGGTGAAGTCCACCAACGGCGATACGTTCCTCGGAGGCGATGATTTCGATCAGAGAATCATCGACTGGATAGCCGACGAGTTCAAGAAGGAGAACGGCATCGACCTGCGCAACGATCGGATGGCTCTCCAGCGCCTGAAAGAGGCGGCGGAGAAAGCGAAAATCGAACTTTCCTCCACGATGCAGACGGAGATCAACCTGCCGTTCATCACAGCGGACGCCAGTGGGCCTAAGCACTTGGTGATGAACCTGACTAGGGCGAAGCTGGAACAGTTGGTGGCAGACCTGATAGACCGAACCAAAGGTCCTGTGACGCAGGCCCTTCAGGATGCCAATCTGAGGCCATCTGACATCAACGAAGTGATCCTGGTGGGAGGCCAGACCAGAATGCCCGCCGTCCAGACAATGGTAAAGGATCTCTTCGGGAGGGAACCTCATAAAGGGGTCAACCCGGACGAGGTGGTAGCGGTCGGAGCGGCAATCCAGGCAGGGGTGCTCGCCGGCGAAGTAAAAGACGTGCTGTTGCTGGACGTGACACCCCTGACCCTTGGCATCGAGACGCTCGGCGGGGTAATGACGCCGCTTATCCCTCGAAACACCACCATCCCGACCAGGAAAAGCCAGATTTTCTCCACCGCAGCGGATGGTCAGACACAGGTGGATATCCACGTGATTCAGGGAGAACGGCCTATGGCTGCCGACAACAAAACCCTTGGCCGGTTCATCCTGGATGGGATTCCGCCTGCACCCAGAGGAGTGCCTCAGATCGAGGTGGCGTTCGATATAGATGCCGATGGTATCCTGCATGTTTCGGCTAAGGACAAGGCTACTGGCAAGGAACAGAAGATCACGATTCAGGCATCCAGCGGCCTGACGGAAGAGGAAATCCAGCGGATGGTCGAGGAGGCCAAGCGACACGAGGAAGAAGACCGCCGGCGCAAGGAAGAAGTGGAAACGCGGAACAATGCCGATTCGGCAGTCTACCAGGCGGAGAAGCTCCTTCGCGAGCTTGGTGACAAGGTGCCCGGGAACATCAAGAGCGATGTTGAAGGGAAGATCAATGCTTTGAAAGAAGCGATCAAGGGCACGGATATAGCCCGTATCCGCACCCTGACCGATGACCTGATGCGGTCACTGCAGCAGATTGGGGCATCTGCGTACCAGCAGACAGGTGGCGGTCCCGCTGCTGGTGGTCCGACCGGGCCCACCGGTACCTCCGGCGGAGGTGGAGGTGGTGGCGAGGATGTTGTAGAAGGAGAGTTCACCGAAGACTGATCCGGATCGCGAACGATGAGAATGGGGCATGCGAAGAGCATGCCCCATTTCGCGCCTGCGGACCAGGGCCGCGAGATGCGCTTCAGGGAATCCACCAGATGCCCTTCCCTTGTGTGCTGGTGGTCAATAGGGTATACTTGTGATTTGCCATTAGCGCTCGACGAGGAGAGGGCGATTAGGTGGAATACATCAGAATGCGATAGGGGACGTTATGCAGACGGCGAATTCGGGGAATGAGTGGAGAACCTATTGGCGCACGGTACGTCGGTATCTCTGGTTTCTCGCAGCATTGGTACTGGCGTCTATGGCGACCACCGTATACCTGGTGTACAGGACGCCGCCGAAGTATCAGGCCAGGGAGCGCCTGCAGGTGGTGGCATTCGAACCGGGGCAGGTGCCCCTTTTCAGCCCGGAGCGCACCGGCCTGACATCCGATGAAGTGCGCCGCACGCGGAATGACTTCGTGGCAACTGTGCAGGACAAGGGGGTAGCATGGAAAACCGTTGCCAAGTTGCACTTGAACATGGACGCTGACGAGCTTCTCTCTCGGCTCACCCTCGGACCCCACGACGAAGGCGAATTCGTAACCGTTCTGGCCACTGGAGACACTCCAAAGCAAGCACAGGAGATCGTAACGACCCATGTTCAAAATGCGCTGGAAACGTATCGCGAGACCAGGGTACGTGGCGTGAACGCCAGCATGGATTTCATAAACGAACAACTATCTCAGATAGAAAAACAACTTGCTCAGGCCGAAGACGACCTGACCCGTTTCAAGCTTGACCACAACCTGGCATCCCTCGACAGTGCCATCAAGGCGCAGGAGCAAAGCGTGAACACCCTCCATTCGCGTTTGGATGCGCTGAAGCTGGATCTGGTACGTTATCAAACGCTGGCGGACCAGTACCGCAAAGCCGAGGGAGAATCGCTGAAAAAAGCGGAGGAAGCCCCCAAGGAAAGCAGTACCAGGGCCTACTACGTGCAACAGTCGCGGGACTACCATGCCTCTGCGGTGGAACAGGCGGCACAAGCCGCTACTGCGCAATCTGCTATCACTACGACACAGCAGATGCTCCAAAGCGAACAAAACAGCCTGGTGAACCTCCTGAGCCTGGAAAAAACATACGACGACCTTGAGGGGAACGTGCAGACCCTGAAGGGACAGCAAAAATTCCTTCAGGGGAAGCTTTTCGAAGCGAAGGTGAAAAGCTCGCAGATAAGAAAGGTCGGGTATTTGCAAATCGTAACCACAGCCAAGACGCCTGAAATGCCATTGCCACGCCCGATTATCCGATGGACAGTGGTCAGCGGCATAGTGAGCCTTTTGGCTGGCCTCATCATTGTGTTTCTTCTCGCTGCCGTATCCGGTCAGCAAAACAGTTAAGGGAATCTACGGAGGTAAAAATGACGGAGGAAAAGGGTCAGAGTTTTACGGAAGAGCTGTCTCGGATAGCTCAGCAGGTGAACGAGAACCTCAAGAGGTTCCAGGAGAGCGACTCGACTAAGAAGTTCCTTCAGGATTTGCAGGATCAGGTGGACGAGGCCCAGAAGAAACTGGAAGACCTGATGCAGTCCGACGAGGTCGAGAGGATGAAAGAAAGCCTGAAACGCCTCAACGACGACCTGGCTTCCGGGAACGTCCAGAAAGATCTGAAGAAAAGCACTCTCCAAGGGCTGAAAGAGCTTGATGAAGGCATCCAGAAACTCATCCAGAGCATGGAGAAGGAGCAGGACAAGGACGAATGAGGGCCTTCGTGACTGGGAGCACCGGCTTCCTGGGATCGAACCTGGTGTCTGCTTTGAACCGCCGAGGAATACAGGTCAAAGCATTTCACCGTCCCACGTCCAGACTCCTCGCGCTGGAGGGTCTGGAGTACGAAGAAGTAGTGGGAGACCTTATGGACGTGGACGCCATGGCTGAGGCGATGAGCGGTTGCGACCTGGTGTTCCACGTGGCTGGTGTGGCAGATTATTGGCGGAATGGCTCCGAGAGCCTCTATCGGGTCAATGTGGGCGGAACCAAAGCGGTGCTTGCAGCAGCAATGAAAGCAGGCGTGAATCGCCTCGTTTTCACGAGTTCGGAGGCTGCTCTGGGGGTTCCTCCGAGAGGTACGCTTGGGGATGAGAGCCTCCAATTCAACCTGCCGCCAGAACTTTTCCCTTACGGGCACAGCAAGTATCTGGCGGAGCAGGAGGTGCGGAAAGCCATCCAGCAGGGCCTCGATGCTGTCATCGTCAATCCGGGCGTGATTATAGGCCCGCGTGACCTGAATCTGATCTCCGGCAGTATCCTCATCGAGGCGGCAAAACATGGGATACCAGCCTACATGGACGGTGGGACAAACATGATTGCCGTGGAAGACGCGGCTGCGGGGGAGATAGCCGCAGCGGAGCAGGGACGGACGGGCGAACGTTACATCCTTGGGACCGAGAACCTGACTCACTGGGAAACGGTCTGCATGGCGTGTCAGGTGGTCGGGTGCAAATTGCCAAAAGTCAGAGTGCCTGGCTGGCTGCTCCGGAGAGCAGGCCAGATTGCCCTGCGGGCGCCAGTGCGCTACAGACGATTATTGCCCCTGGATGGCTCTCAGATGATTCTGGGAACGGAGTATTTTTTCTTCGATAACTCCAAGGCCCGCCGTGAGCTTGACCTGCCTCACACCCCAATCGCCCAGGCAATGCGGGAGACTTACGAGTGGTACAAGGAACAGGGCTACATTTAGCTCAGTCACCCGGATGGCCTCCGGACCGATGGCACTTGCCGACGGAGCGGGTCGGCAGGACGATATGGTACCTGCCCACCACAGGGTCCACGCAGCAGGACGCGCTGGGCGCTGCGGAGCAGGGCGCCTCTGACGGTCTGGTAATCGTGACCGACCGCCAGACCGCAGGACGTGGGCGTGGCGATAACCGGTGGTGGGCGCCAGCGGGATGCTGCATCCTTTTTTCGTGGCTTGTCCGTAGCCCATTGCCATGGGAACGCGCATCCTGGCTTACTATGGCAGCCTCTTTGGCCGTGGCCGACGGGATACAGGGTGCCGTGGGCCTGGATGTGGGTATCAAATGGCCCAACGACGTGATAATCCAGGGGAAGAAGTTGGGCGGCATTCTCACGGAAACGGTGGCAGATTCCGGCGGGCTCCTGTTGGCAGTGGTGGGCATTGGAGTCAATGTCAACCTGTCGGAAGCGGAGATGCCTCGAGAGATCATAGGGCAGGCCACGTCCCTCTCGTCCGTGCTTGGCCATGAGGTTCCCAGAGATGCTGTCCTGTGGGAAATTCTGCTTGCGTTGGATCGGGAGTACGCCAGGATGCTGGAAGGACATTCCCCGCTGCTCCGGTGGAAGGCCCGGCTGAAGACGCTGGGAAGGCATGTCGAGATCATGGTGAGCGACAAGAGAGTAAAAGGCTTGGCTGAGGATGTGGAAAAGGATGGCGGTCTCATTATCCGTCTCGACGATGGAGGTGTCATGAGGGTGTGGACGGGCGTTGTGCAGCGGGCATAGGGTGGAAAGAGACGCCATGGGAAACATCAATGTTTACCTGAAGAGAGCCATCGGGGCTGTTCGGAGCTTCCTGACTGACTTCTACTACATCTCTGGGAGTCCCGGCAGTGCAAGAATCACCGAGGAAGAGTTTCATAGGGACATCAAGATGATAAAAGAGGGTAGACCCCCTATTTCCGATGGTACGAATCAGCAAAAAGAGTAAACAAGCGAGATCATGAAAGAAGCGGCCTCCCGGATGGGCACGTTAGACAAATCCAATCTGAAGCGTAACTTTTTCGGTGGGCTCTGGCATGGTGCGTTCCTTGCTCTCGGAAATGCCCTGACCCAGCCACAGACGGTTCTAGCGGGGTTTATTTCCGATCTAACTGGTTCTACGGTGTGGGTTGGCGGACTCACCACAGTGCTGACTGTCGCGCAGGCGCTTCCTCAGGTAATTGCTCCCAGATATATCGAACCGAAACCTCGAAAGATGCCCTACCTTTTGGCGGCGATCTACCTGCGGGTATTCACCTGGGGGTTGCTGGCATGGCTAATCTACACCATCGGGAGCAAGAACCCGCAGATGCTGGCATGGGCATTGGTGCTCGTCCTGGCAGTGTTCTATGCCGGCGGCGGCTTTGGTGGAATCCCGTACACAGATATCATCGGCAAGGTTATTCCCCCACTCAGGCGCGGAACGTTCTTTGCCAGCCGCGCAGCGCTCGGCGGACTTCTTGCTCTGGCAGGTGCATACCCTGTGGGCTATATCCTGAAACACATACCCTATCCAAACGATTATGCGCTCCTCTTTGCGATGGCGGCGATATCGCTGGGCATAGCATCCATCGGATTCCTGATCATTCACGAACCTCCTCGCCCCGATGGAGGCGCGAATCTGCCTACTTGGAGGGAATATTGGGATCATGCCAGAGATGTCGCTATCCACCTGAGCGACCTGGTCATGGTGTACATCCTCATCGGTTTTGGCATGATGGCGATGCCTTTCTACGTAGTCTTTGCCCGCAAAGTTCTGGAAGCTCCAACGGTGGTAGTGGCCTGGTTCACAGCGCTGCAGATCCTCGGGGGGCTTCTGTCTAACCTCCTGTGGGCGCGGTTGGTGGACCGCTACGGCAGCAAATTCATGATCCAGGTTCTCTCCGTGATAGCTGCGACAGCCCCCCTCCTTGCCGTTCTCATCGGCTCCATGGGCTGGCGGTGGCTCTATCCCTCGGTCTTTCTGGCTGGTGCGTCCCTCTCGGGACAGAACGTAGGGTTCAACAGTGCCCTGCTGGAAATATCCCCGCCGGAAGAACGCCCCACCTACGCCGGAATTTCGGCCATCATGTCCCTCCCATTGGCGTTTCTGCCCCTGCTGACAGGATGGCTCCTCAAAAGCAATCGCTACTCTCTGGTTTTCCTGGGAACTACCGTTTTCATACTCATCGGTACACTGTGGACACTGAGGCTCTCTGGGTTGGAAAGGCGATGAACGGCGTTCTGGAGCAGATGGACGAGCGATTGGACCTTTGGGGCAATGCTGCGGGGAAAATCTTCTCGCATCATTGGCTGGCGTTTTTCAACCTGGGATTTGCCCTGTACACAATTTTCCCGATACTGGCGCCATTGCTCATGCATCTGGGATACCCAACGCTGGCGGGATGGATATACGCTTTTTACAGCCATCTATGTCACCAACTGCCGGAGAGATCGTATTTCCTCTTTGGGAAAGGCCACATGATATCCATTTACTCCCTTGCGCATCTGAAAGCGCTTGGGGTCCTGCCTGGAACGGCGCCGTGGCAAAGACGGGGGTTCATAGGGAACCCTGCCCTGGGGTACAAAATGGCCTTCTGCCAGAGATGCTTTGCCACGTACTTTTCGTTTTTCCTTTCAGGAATGCTTTTCGGGGCGATGGGAAGGGCTTGGAAGGAGCTATCGGTGAAAGAATTCATTTTCTTCCTTCTGCCTATGGCGATAGACGGCGGATTGCAAATGCTGGGGATTCACGAGAGCAACTGGGTGTTGAGGAGTGTTACAGGAGCTTTGTTCGGGATAGGAAGCGTGTGGTTTGTCTACCCCAGGCTTGTCCTGGCCGCCGGAGAAAATTTCAGAGGGACGCTATCAGCAGTTCCACCGCAACCTCGTGATCCATCTCACCAGTCTTGATGGCAATGTCGGTCTCCAAAATCAAATCATAGGCTCTGATCAGCCGGTCGTAGGTGAACCGACGGACTTCTCCCAGAGCTTTTTTCACGGGGTACCGTGCTATCCCCAGTTCGGAGGCGATTTCTTTTTCCCTCATCCCTTTCTCTGAGAGAGACTTTACCGATATCAAGATTCTGTACTGGCGCGCGATCATGTTTAGCACTCTCAGGGGGGTCTCCCCCTCCGCCAGTAACTGCCGATAGAGGCGGACCGCACTTCCTCGCCTGCCAGCGCTTACCGCATCTGTCAGGTCGAAGATGCGGGCGGCCTGAGTATCCCGGACCAGCAAGGCGACGTGTTCCTTTGTGATTCTTTCTCCGTCGGCGTAGGTCACCAGTTTTTCGATTTCCTGATCGAGGCGTTGCAGGTTGCTCCCTACGAATGCAGCCAGCATTGCTGCCGCACCACCCGAGATCTCTCCCCCTTGCGCCCGCACCCGGTCCGTGATCCAGCGCACCAGCGACCCATCACGAATGCCTGGCGTCTGGAGCAGTTTTTCCTCAGCTTTCCCTTTGGAAACCAGGTTGACGATGGCCCTGCGCAGAGGATGCCCCCCTGACAGGGTGTCTTCCAGGATGACTAGCTCTGTGCTCTCCGGCAGGCTGGAGAAACAAGCAGCGCCTCTCTCGCGCCACGCATCTCCCTCTTTCTGCCATCTAGGTGCAAGGCCTTCCACAAGGATCACCCTGGATTCGCCCAGCATAGGCAGAGAGCGGCATTCTTCCTCCAGCGTCGGCCATTCCAGGTGCGTCCCTTCTGTCCTGGTGAAATTCAGGTCGCGCAGAGATAAGGCCGGGAGCTTCTCTTGAAGCAACCTGTCCAGCTCTTTCCTGCGCAGGTATGGATCACCATGGAAAAGGTGCAGCATTCTAGCGCCAGCCTCCAGTTGCCGTCAATGCGCGAGTTTTACCCTGTGACGCACCACACCGGACACATCCTGGCGGGTGACTTCCACGACGCGCATTCCATTCACCTCCGACGAGACAGTAACGTATTTTTGGACTATCGGGCCTAGTGGCTTTGCCAGGATGACGCCCAGGGTGGCGCCGATCATAGCTGCTGGTATCGCATCCCACGGCTTTCGCTTACCGCGGCTGGCGGCCCACGCCAGTAAGCCCGCCGTGAACCCTGCCACGCTCAGGTTCGTGCCGCAGTTCGGATGCACTGCCAAATTGTCATCTCCTTGCTGGAGCCGCGCCAGCGCCTCCGTCGTTGCATTTGCAAGCTCCTCTGTATCCACGTCTCCGTATACTACAAACCCTTGCGGATCACTCCGCCCGATCAGGTGGATTCCCGGCCGCTGCTGAGCAAGTATCTGCAGCGTGGCGTGTTCTACACCGTGGTTGCGGCGTATTGTATCCCAGAGCGGGAAAAGGCCCATCTCCTCACCTCCTGCAGTGAATGTCGATGCCCTGTGCTCATTGACTACCCTCGATTGTCACAGGGATGCGATTTAACATGTGTCATTGTACATGTTTCCGGTATTCGTAGCAAGAGAAGGGGAGATGCGGATTCCGGAGCAAAACCTGGGGGCCTACGGGCCCCCAGGTTTCCCCAGGGACATCTTCAGCATCTACCAGCCCCAAGCGATGGAGCGCGCCATGTCTCAGGCATGTCGAAAAAGCTCCAGGGGCGGGATGGGCCTTCGATTTGCTTCGAAGGCCCAGATGTGGATAGGCTTTGCATTCCGCCAACAGAACCGCTGCAAGCACGAAAGGTATGGTAAACGCAAAAGCGGGAAGGTTGAAAACCTTCCCGCTTTTGCGTCGCGTTCGTGCGTGTGGAACAGGATATGACCTGCCTCCGAACCGTCAGGACTTGGGAGCGAATAGATACTTCGCAGTTTCCGCCACCATGTCTACACCGCGCACTTCCGTGTCGAACAGTGGGACGATAGCACGCACTTTGCCGTCGAATTTCTGCCAGATGTCTTCCATGTACTCTTTCTGCATGGCAACACGGTTTTTGACAAAGTCAGGGGTGCCAGGCCCCAACAACGACTCATCTATCAGCATATTGACCGCGACGCCGCCCACGGGGATGCCGAAATCGCGGAACCACTGTATGAACCTGGTGATCACAGCGATGGGGAGCGCCTCCGGCAGTGTTACAAAGAAGAAAGCGGTTAGTTCCTCATCTGTCAAGAGTTCCTTCGCGTGGCTCATTCTCTCCTTGAAATTCACGAGATAGTCCATCAGCGGATCCTTCTCGTTCTTCTTGGAATAAGAAAGGAGCTCTTTTAGCGATTTCGCCTCCTCCCGGCTCTTCACCATCTTGTCCACCCACAGGGAGTAAACAGAGGACATTCCCAGAAGCCTGCGGGCATTTGCGGTGGGAGCCGTATCAAAGACATATGCTTCGTACTCATCTTTGAACATGAGATCGATCATGTTCTCGAACATGGCTGATTCCTCGAACGCCGGATTCAGCGTAGCGGATTCTACAAACTCATCCGCTTTGGCCTTGATCTCGGCATATTTGAGGAACCATTCGATCTTTTCTTTGATTTCCTCCTTGGACCGAGCAATGGTATCCTTGGTATCGATCTCGTAGGCCCAGAGGTTGGGGACTCCTTCTACTGCCACTGGCCTGCCAAACACATCCTGGCCGAGCAAGCTGCTCAGGCTGTGGACAGGATTGGTGGAAGCCAGCAGCGTACGCTTCCCCTGTGATGTTGCCAGCCAATGGGATGCAGCACCGGCCATTACTGTCTTACCCACGCCTCCCTTGCCGCCGAAGAAGACATATTTCATCTTAGGGTGTTCGTTCAGGAAATCAACCATAGATTTTTCGATCTGTCCCATTTTTCACCTCACCTCACGAACCAAACATCTTCTCGGCCATCCGCTCAATCATCGGGAGGCCAGTAATGTCTCTTTCGAACTCCGGAACTTCAGCCAGAACCTCATTCCCAAACTCCTCGTGTATCTCCTTGAGATACTTCCTCTGCATTTCCATACGGTGGCGAAGGTAATCAGGAATATTCTGGTTCGCCAGTTCTTCTGGAATGACCCTGTTGACTATGTAGCCGCTCAGAGGAACCTGGTATTTGGTGAAGAGTCCGGCAGCTTTTTTCGTATCCAACAATATCATCTCTTCGGGAATCAGCACGAAGAAGAATGCTGTTTTCACTTTGTCGGTAAGGATGCTGGAGGATTTGTTAATCCTGTCTCTGATGTATTGTAGTTCTTCCAGGATCTTATCTTCTTCCATTTCGCCCTTGCGTTGTATTGCAGCCGCCATCTGAGCGTATTCCTCCATTTCCTCCCGGAGCTTGGTGATCTTCTCGATCCATTGGTCGTAGACGCTCGCCATACTCAGGTAGTAGAGAGCATGCCCCAGCGGCACTAAGTCATAGATGTAGTAGTCATAGTCGCCGCTGACAACGATGTCCACTACTTCGTCGAAGATAGCGCTTTCTTCCATCGCTGGCTCGGCTGCCGCTGCCTGGATGTAATGTTCAATCTCATCGGGAACCTTTTCCAGCCCGTACATGTCCAGGATTTTCTTGCGAATTTCACCCTGGTATTCGGCGATGCGTCTGTCAGCGTCGATTTCCTGCGCGTAGAGATTCGGCATGATCTCGACCTGTCCCTTGCCGAAAATATCCCTCTGGAATATATCGGAAAGGGACGCCTGCGGGTCAACGGAAAACACCAGAACCTTGTACCCACGCTTTGCCAGGTAATAGGCAGTGGCTGCGGAGAACGTGGTCTTTCCAAGCCCCCCCTTACCGCCGTACATGATGTAACGGCGTTCTGGACTTTCTTCAAAAACCTTTGCTAGAGAAATTTTGATCACCCCCTTTGTGTTGGTTTTGTCACGCTAGTGCGTCTGTCAGGTCACGCTCGCGGAGCATACGCCGCTTCCACGTGGAGATCTGTGGGACGACGTAGGGGAGCAAGCGCAGCGAGTAGTACGGCGGCAAGATCGGAATGCCTAGCATGTCACCCATCGTGATCAAGATAAACAGGTGCTCCATGCTGCCCCTTGTCTTGAGCGCATAGCGGCTCATGTCGTGCCCCGCCATACCGTACAGGACCCCTTTGAAACCGTCAAACGCTTTCTTCAGCCCGCTCTCTTCGGACATAACTATACCTCCCTTACGAGTGGATTTTCCAGTCTTGCGACAGGAATGCTCAAAAAACCAAAAACATCATAGCACTCACCCCATGTCCTCGTCAAAAATCTCGGTTATATCTGGTTCGCGGAGCATGGAGCGCTTCCAAGTGCTGATGTATGGAACTATGTGAGGCAGAAGCCGGAGTTGGTAATAAGGCGGGATTATTGGCACTCCAAGAAAATCACCAAAAACTATCAAGACGAACAGGCTTTGCAGTTTTCCTCGTTCTTTGTCCAGTTCTCTTACCCAGTCGTAAACTGTTGCCCCATAAATAAAATCACCAAAGTCCCTTGCGAAACCCTCGAGCCTTGTCCTGAGAGATGCTTTCTCCATATGTTATTACCTCTGCGAAAGGGGCGCTCAAGGCGCCCCTTTCTTTAAGACTTCGCTTACTCTGTAGCGTGCTCTTTCTTACGCGCCCTGTTCACCGCCCCCATGGCATCATAGCCAAGGATCAAGGCAGCTATCACGAGCAGGAACGCAATCAAACCTGCTATGAAGTTGCCCACTGGCGCCTTGCTGAGTTCCATGAATACTTTTACGCCAGTGTAGAGGAGCGCCGCGATGGTGGTGACATACATGAAAACAAAGGGCCAGAAAGCCCACGCAGCGCTCTTGCCCTCCTCCATTAACCACACCGTGATCAGGAGCAAGGCAAGAGATGCCATCAATTGATTGGCACCTCCGAACAGCACCCACACGCGCTGCCAGACTCCGGTCCAGATGATTAGCAGCGAGAGGAGAAGTGCCACGATGCTGCCTACGTGGGGGTTCCTCATGGCGGGGATCGAATCGCCTACCAGTTCGGCGCTGGCAACCCTCATGAATCTTACTACCAGGTACATGATGGTGAGTGCCATGATGGTAAGGAAAACGATGCCGTAGGCTGTGCCAAAGGTCTTTGGAATGCCAATATGGCTCATGAAGTTCGCCAGGCCGACTGCAAACACTGCCGCATGGCTCTTTGCAAAGACGTCATGATATCCTTTATAGGAGCCAAAAGCAGCAGTTGCAGTCAGTAGGGAAATCACGGCCAGCGAGGCTTCCATGAACATTGCACCGCCACCGACAGGAAGAGCATCGACTTCATTCTCAAGCTGTCGTGCGGTGCCCGAAGTGCTCACCAGGCTATGCCATCCTGATATTGCGCCGCAGGCGATGGTGACGAACAGAATTGGCCACAGCGGACCGAGACCAGGCACTATGAACTGCGTGTACGCAGGGAAGTCGCCCATTCCGGGATGCCAGACCAGGATTCCAAGGACTCCCGCCAGCATGCCCAGGGCCACGATCCAAAACGACACGTAGTTGATTGGCTGAGCCCACTCCCAGATGGGGAGCACAGCGCCCAAGTAGCAGATGATCATGACGATGATGCTCCAGAGGAACTTGGCCCACGTGACCTGTCCAAAGACGATCATCTTGTCGGTTCCGTTGATCGCCTTGAAGAAGT
>CAZDOZ010000035.1:14650-17205 GCA_964507175.1 uncultured Anaerolineae bacterium | reverse complement strand
AGATGTTTCAGCAATATCCTCTTGCCCCACCGCGTGGGGTCATGCTACAATGGCTCATCATACCGCGAGGACGGGGACTCTTATGGCGGAGGCCAAGACGAAATCTCTAGGGCCGGATGAGGATGCCAGCGTGCGCAGGGCAGGAACCACCATAGCCAGGGCAGCAGGGATCATCATGACGGCTTTCCTGCTGAGCAAAGGCCTGGGGCTGGTCAGGGAGATGGTCATCAGCGCCAGATTCGGCACTTCCTCGGATCTGGATGCCTACATAGCAGCGTTCCGCCTGCCGGATATGGTTTTCCAGCTCATAGCTGGCGGCGCGCTTGCCTCTGCGTTTATCCCCACAGTTAGCACATACTTGACTCAGGGGGATGACGAGAGCGCCTGGGATCTCTTCAGCGCGATAGCCACCTGGGTGTTCTTGCTGGGCATCACGGCCGCTACCATAGGAATGGTGCTGGCGCTGCCGTTGGTGAAGCATTTGATCGCCCCAGGGTTCTCCCCTGCGCAGCAGCGCCTGACGGCCCACCTCATGCGCTGGATGTTCATATCAAGCGTGATTTTTGGGGTAAGCGGGCTGGTCATGGCGAACCTCAACGCCAGGCAGCATTTTCTTTTCCCTGCTCTAGCGCCATCTGTGTACAACCTGGGGATAATCCTTGGGGCGTGGCTCCTGGCACCCTGCTATGGAGTTTTTGGCCTGGTGATGGGAGTGGTCGGCGGTGCGTTTGGACATCTGCTAATCCAGCTACCGCAGATGTGGAAAGTCGGCGCGAGGTATCGACTGCGGCTCGGGATAGGCGACCCGGGGGTTCATGAAGTACTGCGGCTCATGGCCCCAAGAATTCTGGGAATATCGGCGGTACAGGTCAACTTCCTGGTAAACACGATCCTGGCATCGGGACTGGTCGCCGGAAGCATTTCTGCCCTCAACTACGCCTGGATTCTGATGCTCTTGCCGCTGGGGCTTTTCTCTCAGGCGGTGGGAACGGCCACATTCCCGACTTTTGCCGAGCAAGTGGCCCGCGGGGACCACGAAGCGATGAATGCAACCCTGGGGGCAATCCTGCGGGCAGTTTTCTTCCTGACAATCCCCACCAGTGTGATCCTGGTAATTCTCAGGGTCCCGCTGGTCGCTTTGATCCTCCAGCGGGGACATTTCACCGCCCATTCCACCGAGGCAGTGGCTTATGCCCTGCAGTTTTACGCTTTGGGGCTTTTTGCCCATTCCGGCGTGGAAATTCTGGATAGGGCATTTTACGCCATGCACGACACCATAACCCCTGTGATGATCGGAGTAGGTGCGATGACAATCAACATCCTCATAAGCCTGTGGTTGGTACATCCTATGGGACACGGCGGTCTGGCCTTGGCAAACACTGTTGCCACTTTCGGGGAGGTGTCAGCGCTTCTGTGGCTGATGCGCCGCAGGTTGAGGATGCACGCCGCGTGGGGCTTGGTCCCGTCGCTGGCTAAGAGTATAACGGCAAGCGCTGTGGTCGCTGTAGTTCTCTGGGCGATGCTACAGACGCATGCACTCCTCATGTGGCAGGCCGCCGTGGCAGGCACTGCCATCGGCGTTGTGCTGTACTTCCTGGCAGCGGCAATCCTCAGGGCGAGGGAATTGCAGATGCTGAGATCATTGTTGGCGAGAAGATGAAAGTCAGAGCAATTGTTGCCATCGTTCTGGTAGTACTGATACTGGTGGTCCTTGTTTCCCCCGGGCAGACGATAAGCGTGGCGTACTGGGTCGGATACGCTGTATGCCACCAAATGCCCTCCCATAGCTTTTTCATGGGGAAGCACCAGATGCCCTTGTGTGCTCGGTGTACAGGGACATTTCTGGCTTCTCTGGTCACAGTTCTGTGGTTCCTGGTCGTAAAGCGAGATAGGAAGACGCTCCTGCCACCTTTGCCAATAGAATTTGTTTTGCTGGCATTTCTCGCTATCTGGGCGTTGGACGGGTTGAACGGTACTCTCGCCGAGCTGAACTTGTTTCACCTGTACGCTCCCGGGAATTCCATTCGGGTGGTCTCCGGGCTGCTCGCCGGGACGGCCATAGGGATTTTTGCTGTTTATCTTTTCAACAATGTGGTGTGGAAACTCCCGGAGGAAGAACCGCTGGCCCAAAATCCGGATGACCTGGCAATTATACTGGCCCTGGACGGCTTGCTCTCACTGATGGTCGTCTTCGGCCCACCACGGTTGGTTCTCGTGCTCGGAGCGCTGGGCATTTTGGGCGTTTTGGTGCTTCTCTGGATGTTAATGCTGTCGATCTTGCTGATGGTTGTGGGGAAAGTTGGCGTATTTGTCGGGTGGCGCGACTTGCTTTGGGCCGGGTTGGCCGCGTTGCTCGCCGCTGTGCTGTTCATCGTTTTGATAGATATGGTTCGGTTTCTGATAACGCATCGCCTGCCGCCTGCCTGGTGACGGTGGCTCTGGATGCGCCTGCGAGTGGACGATTGCACTTTAACAGATCATTCTGACAATGCCCGCAATGCGGTGGGCGCGGTAGGGATGACCTGCAGGTCGCCCCTACCAACCGCCAAATTGAA
>CAZDOZ010000035.1:0-14550 GCA_964507175.1 uncultured Anaerolineae bacterium | reverse complement strand
CGGTGGGCGCGGTAGGGATGACCTGCAGGTCGCCCCTACCAACCGCCAAATTGAACGGTGCCCGGTTCGGCACCTCAGGCACCCACAACGCCAGATTCGTTTTTGTAGCGGGTGTTAGCCCGCTCGTCGGGCCAGATGGCTCGACCTACAGCGCAACCCCGCGGCGCATTTTTGTAGGGTTGTCAGCCCGCCTTACGCGGACTTAATTTTGCGGAAAGAAACAAATCTGTTCGTTGGTAGGGGCGCAGCACGCCCAGGTCGAGCCAGACGGCTCGACCTACTTCCGGACATTGCAAGACCCCTCACCTCGGCAATGAAAAGGGATTGGTGGAGTATCTGAAATGGACCAGCCGAGCGACGAGCTTTCTCGCCTATCCACGTCGCTAGAATCTAAGCGGGAATCGATCCGAAACCACGGGTCAGCCCCAGTGTGCTTAGGATGTAGAGGATGGAGATTACGGAGAGGATAGCCACCGCTAGAAATGCCCAATCCGTCCACCGAATGCGCATCTCACGGTAGTACGTCCGCTCGTCCGTAGCCCCGAAAGCTTTGCTGTCCATTGCTATCGCTACTCGCTCCGACTTGCGGATGGCGCTAGCCAGCAATGGGATAGAATATCTGCGGAATTGCTCTAGCTTTCCACGCCATCCCTCTCTCCCGCCGATCCCTCGAACCCTGTGGGCGGCACGAATCGTCTCCAATTCTTCTGTCCACAACGGTACGAAACGGTACGCTACCAGGATGGCGTAGCCGAAGCGGTACGGCACGCGGGCTTGCTGGATCAGGCTTAGGGCAAAATCACTTGGATCGGTGGTTGCCACGAAGAGGAGAGAGGCAGCAATGAAAGCCAGAATGCGGAGCGATAGGGCAAACCCCGATGTCATTCCCTCGCGCGCCACTATCCATGGGCCCATGTGGAACAGGATATGCGGGTTCGTTACCTTCCCGATGTCAAAATATAGCGTGTTGAAGATGAAAAAGGGGATGGTAAGCAGGACCAGGGGCCATGTGGATTTTGCGATGACTTTCAGAGGCACCTTCCCTGCCAGCCATAGGGCCAGCAATGTCAGCAGCAGAAACAGACCCGGTGTGTACGGGTCCTGGGCCAAAGTCAGTATCAGCACCACCAGCAAGAGCGACAGCAATTTGATGCTGGGGTTGAGGTGGTGCAAGAAGGAATCCACCTCGTAGTAAGAGAACAATCCCATTCAGAGATCTCCTCAGAGAAAAACCTCGTGCGGGCGTCGAATTGCCCGCCCAGAGCTTTGCTGCAAATATGGCAGATGCTGGTCAGCGTCCCACGGCTATGGCGGAGATTAAAAGTGCTACCAGCCACCAAGGTCCAGAGCGGTCCAGCCAGCCTTCCCTATCCCAAGTATCGTTCTGAGTCCAGATTGGCAGAAACGTCATTACCATCAGGGCCGCAGCCACGGGGTGGTGCATCCATGCAAACCATCCCACAAGTATCGACTGGCCTGCCAATACGATGCCTCGCTGCCATGTGCCCACACCTGCGCCAGTCATCAGAAAGTGTGCAAATGTCCACATCCCTCCGAGGATCCATGTTTCCCTGCTGCCGCCGAACATCCAGGCTGCTAGCGCCCAAGGCACGAGAAATTGGGCCAGGCTCAACACCGCTGCGTGTATGGCTTTCTTGCCGTGCAGGGCGGCGGCGATTGGGGATAGAAACGCCACCGCAAGAGTTGCAAGGATGGCTGCTTTGCCAAGGGCGATGGATAGGATCACGCCTAGGAGAAGCAAGAGAAGAAAGGAGGGGAACACGCCGGAAGCGTATGCATCTGAGACGCGGAGGGGCGACAGACTGGCGGAGAGCTTGCTGGCAGGAGAATCCTGCTGGAAGTACGGCAAACTCCATCTTCCCCAGAATGACGCCTCATGCTCTTTTGGGATGCCCGGCCAGCGGTGTGCTATGTGCCACATTCCACCCCACACGGGATCTGCCAGGAAGGCCAGCACCAGGATGCGTAGGAACATGACTCCACTGGAGACACTCCACCCGGCGGCCAGCGCTCCTGCTATGGCTACCCACGCTGGCCCAGGGCTCCACAAGCTCTTCTTGGTGTGTGCTTCTAGCGTCAGGGATGAATACCCTTCCTGTGCTAGAGACGACGTTCGAGACATGTTCCCTCGCTCATGGAATTATCTTTGTAACTGTTCAGCCTTGAACAAATCGAGCGCGGATACCCGCTTGGACTTTTGACAATCGGGCTGCCCTGCTGGGCTGAGTAGTAACTGATCTTCTGGATAAGGCGGCCTCCTGGCCATGCGGCTCCCTGAAACCATCCGGGCTATGCCTGTCCTGACTCTCTCAGCCGCTCAGCGTACTGTCGGCGGTAGTACTCCTTGAATGCTCCCCCCTTGATCTTTCGCCACCACCACTCGTTCTCTAAGTACCACCTGACCGTAGCCTCCAGGGCCTCATCGAAAGAGTGGTGACTGCGCCAGCCCAGCCCTTCGATCTTGCTCACGTCCATCGCGTACCGGCGGTCGTGTCCCGGCCTGTCTTTGACATGCCGGATGAGACTCTCCGGCTTTCCCAAAAGCTCCAGGATTTTCTTTGCCATAACGATGTTGGGCGTCTCCACGCCGGTGCCCAGGTTGTATGCCTCCCCCGGCTGGCCCCTGAGGAGTGCCGTCTCTATTCCCTCGCAGTGGTCGAGGACGTACTGGTAGTCTCGCTTTTGCATGCCGTCGCCGTATAGGGGGAGCGGCTCGTCGTCGATGGCGTTCGTGATGAACAGCGGCACGACTTTCTCCGGGTACTGATACGGGCCGATATTGTTGGACCCGCGGGTGACGGTGGTGGGCATGCCGTAGGTGATGAAGTAAGCGTGAACCAGGTGCTCTGCGCCGGCCTTGCTGGCGGAATACGGTGACCTGGGCCGCAGAGGATCATCTTCCTTCGAGCGGTATCCCTCCGGTATATCCCCGTAAACCTCGTCGGTGCTCACCTGGTGATACCGCTCCAGCCCGAACTTCCGGGCCGCCTCCAGGAGAACGTAGGTGCCGTACACGTCCGTCTTGATGAACGCGTCCGGCTCAGTGATGGATCTGTCCACGTGTGTCTCTGCGGCGAAATTGATGATGGTGTCAACGTCGTGCTCGTGGATGGCTTTCTCCACCACCCTGGCGTCGCAGATGTCGCCGCGGACGAAGGCATAGCGGTCCCCGAACTGTGCCTCCACATCCTTCAGGTTGTCCAGGTTCCCGGCATAGGTGAGCTTGTCGAGAACCACGATCCGATAGTCGGTATGGCGTTCCAGCATGAAGCGGACGAAATTGGATCCGATGAAACCGGCGCCGCCGGTCACGAGCAGGTTTCTCATGTCAACCTCCGTTGACCACCAGGCCGACTTTGCTGTTGTCGCCCAGGGTAAGCTTGTACGCCCGCGGCTTCAGCGGAGATTTGGTGATCTCCACGTTCCTCCCGATGATGCTCCCTTCGATGCGCACCGACACGTCCGCGATCTTGCTGTTCTCCATGACGATGCTGTGCTCTATCTCGCTGTTCTCGATGAGCACGTGGTGGTAGATGGATGTGAACGGCCCAACGTAGGAATTGACGATCCTGGTATCCTGGCCGATGATGGCGGGCCCACGGACGACGCTGTTGATGATCTCCGCGCCTCGCTCCACCGTCACGCGGCCATCCACTTGTGATCCTCTGTCCACATACCCCTCAATGCGCGGCGTGAGCTCTTCCAACACCAAGCCGTTGGCGTCCAGGAGATCACCGGGGGCGCCGGTGTCTATCCACCAACCGGTGTGGATGTACGGCCTGACCCGATAGCCATGGTCGATGAGCCACTGGATGGCGTCGGTTATTTCCAGCTCCCCTCGCCAGGATGGTTTGATGCTGTTTACCGCTTCCATGATGTGGTGATCGAACATGTAAATTCCAACCAGCGCCAGGTCGCTTGGTGGTTCTTTCGGCTTCTCGATGAGCCGGATAATGTTGCCGTCGGCATCCATCTCTGCCACGCCGTACTGTTCGGGATGTGCCACCCGCGTGAGGACGATCTGGGAATTCCAGTCGCTGTTCTCGAACTCCTGGATCAAGCTGGAGATGCCTCCCTGGATGACATTGTCGCCGAGGAACATGACGAACCGATCGTCTCCGAGGAAGTCAGTGCTGATCTTGACGGCATGGGCCAGCCCCAGGGGTGCTTCCTGCCTGATGTAAGTGATTTTTGCCCCCCAGCGGGTGCCGCTTCCCACCGCCTTTTTCACCTCTGCCGCCGTGTCGCCCACAACAATGCCGATTTCCTCGATCCCTGCATCCCGGATTGCCTCGATGACCCGAAAGAGCACGGGTTTGTTCGCCACTGGCACCAACTGCTTCGCGCTGGTGTAGGTAATCGGATAAAGTCTCGTCCCTTTACCGCCGCTCAAAATCAGCCCTTTCATGCGTCCTCCCTCGCGTGGTGTAAGTCCGTGGGGCGGCCTGCTCCACGCCTAGATTCGCTCTTGCCTTGCATCCGGTGCCTTATGGTGCGAAGGCGAAGCAAATCCTGGGGGCCTGTAAGGCCTCCAGGAGCCCTTCTGAACTATCGTCGGCTTCCATCGATCCCAATGGTGAATCGTGATTCGCCCCAGGTGCGTCGAGAAGGCTTCTGGGACGGCTTTGGGGCTTCCGATTTGCTTCGAAAGCCCTATAGTGCGGATTATATCATGGAACTTTGCGCTGCTCAACATATCTACCAGGGCGGACGTCGGGAAAAAACCTGCTGCCAGAGTGAAGTGCTTGAGGGTAGAGGCGGCGCGCTCTGCAATGTTCGCCCGAATTTGCCCTTTCGAGTATAATTACTGTTACCGGGCAGTAACAGCACAAATGGAGGAGAGCTTACATGGACTACAAGATGTACGGGGAGCTGACGGTCATTAGTGGTACAGCCAACAGACCACTGGCGGAGGAGATCTCGTATTACCTGGGTGTGGAACTTACCGAGGCCGAGATATTCAAGTTCCCCAATGAGAACATCTTCGTCAGGCTGAAGGAGAGCGTCCGAGGGAAAGACGTGTTTGTTATCCAGCCAATGAGCAGGCCGGTCAACGATCATATTATGGAGCTCCTGATTCTGATAGATACCATCCGTCGGGATTCGGCGGGGAGGATCACAGCGGTGGTGCCGTACTATGCTTACGGTCGCACCGACAAGAAAGATCAGCCGCGGGTGCCGATAACCGCTCGGCTTCTGGCGGATATGATAACCGTTGCCGGAGCCGACCGCTTTCTGACCATGGACTTACACGCCGGCCAGATTCAGGGGTTTTTCACCATACCGACCGACGAACTTCACGCAATTTACACTTTCGTTAATTACTATAGATCCCATCCCATACCCAACATGGTGGTGGCAGCGCCAGATATCGGCGCGAGCAAGCGAGCCAGGAATTTCGCCGAGGCGCTTGGGAGCCCTTTGGTCATCATCGAGAAGCGCAGGGCCCTGAGCGGCAGGAGGACTGAGATATTCAACCTGATAGGGGATGTGTCAGGAAAGAATGCACTGATAGTGGATGATGAAGCTGACACTGCAGGGACTATCGTGAATGCGGCTAAATATATCAAGGAACGTGGTGCAGGGAAGATATACGCATGTGCCACTCATGCTGTTCTTTCCGAACCGGCACCCGACAGGATAGGCTCGAGTATTATCGAGGAGGTGCTTTTCACCAATACGCTCCCGATACCAGATGACAAAATGCGCAGGATGAACGGGAAAGTCAGGATTCTGACCATTGGCCCGGTTTTCGGCGAGGTCATACGACGTATCCACGAGGGGATATCCGTAGGAGAGCTATTCAACGAGTAGGTGAATCGGCCCATGACCAGATTGGCGGCAGGCGGTAAAATCTGAAGCAGGAGATGATTACGGGATATGATCAGAAAAATTTTCGAGAAAATCGCAGGGGACCCTAACGAAAGAGCGCTCAAGCAGGCAGAGCCTCTGGTGGAAGAGGTCAACCGCCTGGAAAAAGAGTACGAACAATATTCTGACGGAGCTCTGCGAGACCAAACGGAGGAATTCCGGCGGAAAATAGCAGATGCGGTAGGGTCGGCCAGAGAAGAACTGGAAGAGTTGAAGGAGATGCAGCTCAGGGAAACCGATCCGATGGCCGCGGCGCGCTTGCGTGAGGAAATCTCCCGTCAGGAGCAGGATATCCTGCGCACCGAGGGGGAAATCCTGGAGGAGATAATGCCCAGGGCGTTTGCCGCTGTGCGTGAGGCGTCGAAGCGTACCATTGGGTTGCGCCATTACGATGTGCAGGTGGTAGGCGGCCTGCTGCTCCACAGGGGCAACGTGGTGGAGATGCGCACCGGCGAAGGCAAAACTCTGGTCGCTACCATGCCGGTGTACCTGAACGCCCTTGCAGGCCGAGGGGCTCATGTGGTCACGGTCAACGATTACCTGGCCAAGCGCGATGCCCAGTGGATGGGCCCAATTTACAACTTGCTCGGCGTGAGCGTGGGCGTCATACAGTCGGCAGGAGGCGCATCCCCCGACCAGGCGTCATACCTCTACGATCCCGGTTTCGTCTCCCCGGACGACCGCTATCAGAACCTGCGTCCTATCACCAGGAAGGAAGCCTACGCCGCCGACATCACCTACGGCACCAACAATGAGTTTGGCTTCGACTACTTGCGGGACAACATGGTGTACGATTTGGAGAACGTGACCCAGCGGGAACTGCACTACGCCATCATCGACGAGGTGGACAACGTCCTGATTGACGAGGCCAGAACCCCGCTGATCATTTCCGGCATGTCGGACAAGCCATCAGACTACTACCGAAAATTTGCCCAAGTGGTCCGCCGGCTCCAGCCAGAAGAGGACTACAAAGTCGAGGAGCGTGAGCGAATCGTCACCCTGACCGAGTCCGGCGTGTCCAAGATCGAGAAATGGCTTGGAATCGACAACCTGTACTCGCCGGAGAACTTCGAACGTACCCCGTACCTGGACAACGCCCTTCGGGCCCACGTTCTCTACAAGCGTGACAAGGACTACATCGTCAAGGATAACCAGATCATCATCGTGGATGAGTTCACTGGGCGCCTTATGCTAGGCCGCCGGTATGCCGAGGGGCTTCACCAGGCTATCGAGGCAAAGGAGGGCGTGAAAGTACAGCGGGAAAGCCTCACCATGGCAACCATCACATTCCAGAACTTCTTCCGCATGTATCAGAAGCTTGCCGGCATGACTGGCACCGCGGCCACTGAGAAAGAAGAGTTCGCCCAGATCTACAACCTGGACGTGGTGGTGCTTCCCACCAACATCGAGTACATGGCCCGCCAGGGAGAGTTGATCGTTAAAGAGGAAAAACAAGATGGCGTGGATGTGGTCACCTACCACGACCCGAAAGATCCGTCGAAGCTTTACTTCAAACGGGTTGACCATTCGGATATGGTTTACAAGACACAGCGGGCCAAGTTCGACGCCGTCGTGGAGGAAATAGAGGAGTTTTACAAGCAGCAGAGACCTGTGCTGGTGGGCACAGTTGCCATCGAAACGTCGGAGTACCTTTCCGGGTTGTTGGAAAAGAGGGGAATACCGCATCAAGTTCTGAACGCGAAGTACCACGAGAAAGAGGCACAGATTATTGCCCAGGCAGGCCGTCCTGGATCTGTTACCATCGCCACCAACATGGCAGGCCGAGGCGTGGACATCCTTCTTGGTGGCAATCCGGAGGGCCTGACGCGCGATCAGCTCCGGCGGGAAGGGTTCGACCTAACCACTATCCGCACCGCTGATTGGGACGATGCGCTGAAAATCCTCCGGGCGGGCGGCGACCCCACCGAGCGCTTCCCGGAGCGGTGGGCCGAGGTTTTGGCGGAGAAATACGCTCTCTGTAAGCAGGACCACGTGAAAGTGTGGCAGCTTGGCGGGCTTCACGTTCTTGGCACGGAGCATCATGAAGCGCGGCGTATCGACAACCAGTTGCGAGGGCGCGCCGGGCGCCAGGGGGACCCAGGCTCGTCCCGATTCTATGTCTCCCTGGAAGACGAGCTGATGCGCCGGTTCGGCGGCGAGAGTGTCTCTGGCCTCATGGACAAGCTGGGAATAGACGAAAACATGCCCATAGAGCATGGCATGGTCACCAAGGCTATCGCCAATGCGCAGGTCAAGGTCGAGGGGTACAATTTCGATATCAGGAAGCACGTCCTCGAATACGACGACGTGGTGAACAAACAGCGCGAGGTCATCTACAGTCAGCGCCGGCGCATCCTTCGAGAGAACATGAGGCCCACCATCCTGAGCATGGTGGAAGACGAGCTGGAGCGCCTGGTAAACAGCTTCGCAGGTGCTCGTGATCCCGAGTCATGGGATCTGGATGGGCTGTACGATGCTGTCAGGTCGCTGATGCCCCTTCCTCCGGACGAAAGCCCGAGAAAATGGAGCCAGATGAGCGCCAGTGAGATGCTGAATCATCTCGCAGAGATCGCTTATCGGACGTACGAAGCGAAAGAAGCTGATCTGGGCGACGAAGGGATGCGGAAGCTGGAGCGCGCTGTGATGCTCAAGGCTGTGGACGAGCGTTGGGTGCGCCATCTAACCGACCTGGACGCGCTGAGAGAAGGGATTGGACTGCGGGCTTTCGCCAACATAGACCCGCTGGTGGCATACAAGAAAGAAGCCCACGAGATGTATCAGGCGCTCCTGGCGGACATAGAACACGATATCGTTTACACTATCTATCATGTCACGCTGAAACAGCCGCCCCAGAGACAGGTACGGCAGGTGCGGGCTGTGCATCCCAGCGCTGGTGGCGACGGCGGCGGGGGAGCGGCACAGAGGCGTACGCGCGTGGGCGACCGCCGGATGGTTCCTCCCTACCTGGGACGGAACGACCCCTGCTGGTGCGGCAGCGGCAAGAAGTACAAGTACTGCCACATGGAATCGGACCTTCGGGGTGAGACAGCCCCACCATGGGTCAGCGGCAACGCTGCACCGGAACCCGTGGCTGCGGGTGCGGAGATCCCCGCTACCAGCACTCGCACGAAAAAGAGAAGACGGCGGAAGAGGAAGCACTGACAGAGTGTCTGCACGATGGTTTGACGCAGAGATTTCATAGTGTGGGCTGTGTTAGGTCCGGTGCCCTCACCTCCGGGCCGATTCCAACGCAGCGGCGGTAGGGACGAGGAAGACGCGAAGCGGACTCTGCAGCGAAACAGCTTCTCCGGCAGGCCCTTCTATCTGGTGCTCGAAAAAGGGACAGAAATGGATAGAGAGCAATACTTGATAGAGACCGTCCAGAAATTCCTGGGCGCTTTTCAGGAAGCGCTGAGAAAGAACGACCTGGACGAGATGGTTTCGATGCCCGTGTCAACTCTGATGGAATTGAGCGGATCCGACGCCATGTACATCTTTTCGCCAGGAGAAGGCCCCCACCCCATGACATTGAAGCTGGCGAAGAGCAGGGCAGATCGCCTGCCGTTTCTGCCCTCGGAGATCGTGGATTTGATCCCTTCTGCCCCTTCTGCTGCCATCACCGAATTGGGAGGCAAGTCGATAGCGATCGTGCCCCTCCCCAAGGCAGCCGACGGTCTGATCCTCGCCATAGTCAAATCCCCCGGGGGGAAATGGGTAGATGCCGACCTCCCGTGGTTGGGAGCGGCGGCATCTCATATTTCCATGGCGTTCCGTGTCCGGGAGACCATGGAGGCGGAACAGGTCAAGCAGGAACAGGTTCGGGCGCTCCTGGAAGTGGGGAAGAGCATCAGGCTCCGGGAGGGTTTGAAATCGGTTCTGAAGCACATCGGCGAGGGAATCAGGACGTCCCTGGGGTGGGGAATCGTGCTTCTCTCCCTTTACGATGAAAACACGAGTCTCATGAAACCGACAGTGGTGGTGGGACTGTCGGAAGAACAGGGGGAAAAAGTCCTGGAATGGATGGCCCCCAAGCGGCTGGAATCGGAGATCCAGGGGATACTGAAAAAGCACAGCATTCGGATACACCGGTCCTACTTCCTGGATCACAGGCTTCGCACTCCGGAAGCGACCTCCGAGATGATCTCCAAGCGTCAGGTAGTGAAATTTTCTCAGGGTGACATGGAGGAGATCGGCCCCGGCATGTGGCATCCTGAAGACGGGCTGGTGGTGCCGGTGGAGCTAGGGGACAGGCTCCTGGGTCTCATTTCCGTGGACAAACCCAGGGATGGGAGAATCCCGAGCGAGGAAGACGTCCGGGCTCTGGAGGTTTTCGCCGATTATGCCGCTGCTGTCATCGAGAATGCCCGCCTTCTGGCCCATGCCCAGGAGATGGCCCGCCAGCTGGAGATTCTCCACAAAGTATCCCTTGGGATATCCTCATCGCTCAACGTCCAGGAAGTGCAGGACGCGGTCCTGGGGGGTGTCATGGAACTGGTCCCTGCCACCAACTCTCATATATTCCTGTACGATCCAAAAGAAGATTCTTTTTCCGGGGGCAGGGCACTGTGGAGGGATGGGAGCCGGAACATCGTTAGATATCCCAGACGTGGCGGCATGACCCATACAGTAGCCACCACGGGCAAACCCTTGGTGATTATGGATGCTCTGAGTCACCCCCTTTTCGAGCACGATCATGCTTCTATAAGTTCAAATTTGCAGGCTATAGCCAGCCTCCCCCTGTTGTTTCAGGACCGGGTTGTGGGCGTCATGAACGTCGCATTTACGGAGAATCCGCATTCGTTCACCGATGACGAGCTCCATTTGCTCACGCTTCTGGCGGGACAGGCAGCTGTTGCTATCACGAACGCCAGGCGTTACAAAGAACTACTGGAGCATTCCAGGGAAATCGCGAGGCTGAAGAACTTCAATGAGAACATCGTCACCGCCATGGAAGAAGGGTTGCTGCTCACGGATTCCAGAGGTGTGATAACTTTCGCGAACCCGCGGATGGAGAGCATGATAGGGGACACGAGCCCTCTGGGGGTGAACTGGCGTGATCTGGTTCGGTTGGACGAAAACTGGAGCGACAAAATCTCTAAATGCCTGGAAGTGAGGGAGCCTGTGCGGTGTAGCACCTACCTGAAACCGACGTCGGGCAGGCTTTTGCCGGTGCAGATCAGCGTGACGCCCGTGGAAAGCGGTGATTTCCTTTTCGTATTTACCGACATATCTCGCCAAAAACGCACCGAGCAGATGCTCCAGGCTTTGAATGACGCTGCCATTTCCCTGCACCAGGTCCACGATATGGACGGCGTGCTCCATGCAGCGGGAGAGGAGTTGAAAAAACTCGGGTTCAACATCCTGATCACACTCCTGGACCCCGGCGGGCAAAGCGCCACCTGCCGGTATGCTTCCATCGAGACCGCAAAGCAGAAAGATATAGAGAACGCCAGCAAAGGCTCTCTGGTAGGCTTTTCCTTTCCTGTAGATGCCTACCCCGTGTACCCGACGATCCTCTCGTCCGAATCCGCCGTGATGCAGCCGGGTATGGAAGAAGCGGTGGAGGCGTTGTTGAAACACATCCTTCCCGAGCGTCGGATTCGCAGGGTGCAGGAGGCCATCTCCATGGGGCAGGTGATCCATGCACCTGTCATCGGAAGCAGCGGCCCCCTGGGTGTCCTCACCGTCGGGTCTCCGGACATCGCTTCGGATGACATAGCTCCGATCATGGCTTTTGCCCACCAGTTGGGCGTCGCTCTGGACAATGCCAGATTGGTGGAGTCCGAGCGGAAGCAGAGGCAGATCGCCGAAACCCTTCGGGAAGTGGCCGAGATCCTGGGTAGCAGCCTGGATCTGGACGTGGTGCTCCCCCTTGTGTTGGATCAGATACAGAAAGTGGTGCCTTACGATAGCAGCAGTATATTCCTACGGGAGGGGAGTTCTTTCCGCCTGGTGGCATCTAAGGGCCAGCCTCGGGGAAGTTTGCTCAAGGGCCTCATTGTTCCGCGTGGTCATTTCCTCACCCTCGATCATCTCGAAGAGACTAAGTCCGTTCTCATAATACCCGACACGGACTCTGACCCGCGTTGGACAACGACCCCAGGGACCCGCCATATACGTTCCTGGCTCGGCATTCCACTGGTGGCTGAGGGGGAGATGATGGGTGCACTCGGGCTGGACAAGCTGGAGCCGGGGTTCTATACGGAGGAGCATGCCCGCCTGGCGGCCACTTTTGCTCAGCATGCCGTCATGGCGATCCAGAGAGCACGACTCTATGCCGATCTGCAGCGTCGTCTGGAAGAAGTGCAGGTGATCGCCCGCACCAGCCAGGCTCTAAATAGTGCCCGGAGCATAGATGAAATCCTTGATACTGTCCTGGAAGCAACCATGACCCTGCCCCGCCGTTCTCAGGCTTCCATCATGTTCTTTGACCGGGAGAAAAACTGGGTGAAGATGGTCCGGGCAAAAGGGTTGCCTGAGAACGTGATGGAAGCATTCAACCGGCGGCATGTCACTCTGGACGAAGGGACTTTCGCCATTGTGATCAAGACAGGTGAGGTAGTGAGGATAGAGAAAGACGCATCCAGAGACCCCAGGGTCGTGAAGGATTACCTCCCGCCAGGGGTCCCGTTTGGCGACCAACTGACCAATATACCTTTGCGGGTCAGGGGGAAAGTGATTGGAGCCATAAACGTGGATGTGGCCCTGGACGACGAGAGCCTAAGCGTCCTGTTGAGCACCGTTGCGGAACAGGCGTCAGTAGCCATAGAGCGTGAAAGACTTCTCCAAGACCTGCAGCGTCGGCTTCGAGAAATGGAGGCCTTGATAAACTCCAGTCAGAAGCTCCACGAGGCTCAAACGTTGTCGGGGGTGTTGGATACAGTTCTCGATGCGGTGCTCAGCGTTACAGGAGGTACGGAAGCATCGGTAATTTTGCGGGATAGGCAGACCCGCCAGATGCGCATAGCTGCCTATCGTGGCATAGGCCAGGACGTTGTACATCGGTTCAACACGCGTCCCGTTTACGATCATGAAGGGACATTCGCGTGGGTGGTGAAGAACAAACGCATCCTGGCGATTCCCGACACGGCTCACCTGCCGGAGGGCGTTGGGTTCGTTGGGGATGTGGAGCAGCCCACCGAGCAGCTGACGAACGTGCCGCTGGTGTACAAGGGTGATGTCATAGGTGTGATTGCTCTGGATAGGGTGCCCAGGGACGAACGTGAGGGGAGGTTGTTGTCGACCCTGGCTGGTGTAGCGGCTGCCGCCATAGAAAAAGCAACTCTGTACTCTCAAGAGCAGCGCAGGGTTCAGCAGATGGATGTGGTGTCGGAGATCACGAACGCTATCGGCAGCGTTTCTGACCCCGACGAGATTCCGGAGACTGTGGTAAGGCTCCTCCAAGATCGCCTTTCCATGAAATATGTCCACATTTTCCTGTCCAATGGTTCTGGAAATGGAGCATTTACACTGGCTCACAGTACCCTGCCACTGGCCGGGGAGGTTGTCTTACCGGACGATTCAACCGTGGTAGGGCGTGTGGCTGCCACTCGTGCTGCCGTCAGAGTGGACAATCTGCAGATGGATGGGGCTTTGCGCCCTCTGCATGACCAGGCCTTGATACAGTCGCAGTTGGCATCTCCTATGTTGTCCAGAGATAAGGTGGAAGGGGTGCTAGTTGTGGAGAGCGAGCTTCCGGGGGCGTTCGACGAGACTGATGAGGCGATGGTAGAAGCGTTGGCAGACCACATGACCGTGGCACTGGAAAACGCAAGGCTCATCGGTCAGCTACGTCATCAGGCGAAGGAACTGCAGGCGGCTTACAATGACCTTAAGGAACTGGACAGGATGAAAGAAGAATTCGTGGCCATAGTGTCCCACGAGCTTCGCACGCCTCTTACCTTCTTGCGAGGTTATTTGGGGCTGCTGGGGTCAGGGACCCTGGGGCCGCTCAACGAGAAGCAGAAACATGCTGTGGAGATAATGAACAAGAGAACCCAGGTTCTGGCCGGGATGGTCAACGATGTCATAGATTTGCAAAAGTCCAAGCTGAGCGAGCTGGTTCTTTCACCCGTCTCTTTGCCGGAAATAGCCACTTCTCTGGTCGAAGAGGCTGCCCACACGGCCAGAGATCAGGGTGTATATCTCCAACTGGACATCCCCCAGGATCTGCCGGAGGTGTTGGGAGACAGAAGCAGGCTGATACATGTTTTCGACAATCTGATCGGGAATGCCGTGAAATTCAGCCCGGGTGGAGGCATCGTCACCATCGGCATGAGGGAAATTGGAGATTTCGTTGAAGTGAGAGTGAAAGACCAGGGGATAGGCATCCCACCTGACAAGCTGGAGAGCATTTTCGATTTCTTCTACCAGGTGGATTCCTCCGCGTCACGCCAGTTTTCTGGTTCCGGGTTAGGGTTGGCGGTGGTCAAGCAGGTCGTCGAGGCCCACGGGGGCACTGTCTGGGCAGAGAGCGATGGAGAACATGGAAGCACTTTCGTGTTCCGGCTGCCGAAAGCTCCTGAGCAACGTGTAGATTAGCGCCTGTGCAGGCCCTGGGGCCGGATGCGCCGTCCAGGTGGATGGATCGGGAGTGCGAAGCAGCTCCTGGGATGGCTTGGGGGAATCGATTTGCTTCGAAAGCCCTGGATATCGTAT
>CAZDOZ010000034.1:3653-17399 GCA_964507175.1 uncultured Anaerolineae bacterium | reverse complement strand
ATGATGATCGTTCGGCCTGGAATTTGCCTGCTCGACTACCCGACTACCCGACTACTGGACTATCTGACTACTTGACTAACTCCACATAGATCCGCTTGTTGATTCTCCCCTTGCTTTTGTACTTCGGTATCCTGATCCGTCCGACCTCCCTCGTGTTGGCGACGTGAGTGCCGCCGTCTGCTTGCAGGTCGAGCCCCACGATCTCCACAGTCCTGACGAGCTTGATGCTGGGCGGAAGCAGGTTTATCTTCGTCCGGATCAGGTCGGGTATCTGGAATGCCTCCTCCCTGGGGAGGATTTTCACGCGGACCTGGCGGGCGGCGTCCACCTCCGCGTTCACCTTCTCCTCGATCTCGGCCACCAGCTCTTTGTGGAGCGACTCGAACTCGAAATCCATCCTGCCTCTGAGCGGCTCCATGTCCCCGCCAGTGACCTGGGCGCCATAATCCCGCCACACCACGCCGCACAGGATGTGCATCGCCGTGTGGGTGCGCATCAGGGCGTACCGCCGATCCCAGTCTATCTCGCCAGCGACATTTTCGCCCACCTCGGGGAGTGTATCCCCTTCGATCCAGTGCCAGACGGTGCCGCCCTCCTTCTTCACCCTGGCCACCGGCAGCCTCATGCCGCGGAACTCGAGCCATCCCAGGTCGTGCGGCTGGCCGCCGCCACCAGGGTAGAAAGCCGTGGCGTCCAGCGCCACACGTTTTCCCTCCGTGTCCACGCCCGCTACCCTGGCTTCGAACCTGCGCAGGTAGCTATCCGTCTGATACAGCAGTTCTGTCTCCATCCTCGTCCTCCCCATGTGGAATCTCTTTCCACAGTTCGATGAAATAATCGTCGAACCCAATTCCCTTCCAGAAAGCGATGCCTGCTTCGTTGGCCGCCGCAACCATGAGCCGAACGTTATCCACGCCTCGAGATGCGAACCATTCCACCGCCGTCTCCACCAGCCTCCGGCCGATGCCCTGTCGCCGGAACGTGGGATCGACGTAAATGTCCATGATGTATCCATGCCTGGAGCGAACGAACACCGGCGCCGAATCCCGGATCACCCCGATCAGGAACCCTGCGATCTCGCCGCCGAGATCGGCCACCAGGAGGAGCATGTCGCCGGATGCGGGGATGGACCGTCTCAGGAACCGCCGAAAGCTCTGTTCCGCATCATCCCTGACTTCCAGGCGCTCGTCGATGCCGGCGTGATATTCGACCGTGCCTTTCCAAAGCCTCACCACGGCGTCGATGTCGCCCCGCGACATCCTGCGGACGACGAAGTCCTGCGTCAAACTCCCTCCTCGCTCCCAACTGTTATCCACAGATTACACGGATTTTTAAGCTTTCTTTTCGCTCGATCGAGCGAATCGCCAAACTCCAGCACCAGCCTACCTGACTACCCGACTAAAAAAGCCCCCGTCCCCCTGTGGGGACGAGAGCTTTGCTCCCGCGGTACCACCCCGCTTGACGGCCTAAGCCGTCCTCTCTTCAGAGGCGCCGTCACGCCTCCGTGGCTGTAACGGACCACGACCCCGGTCCAGTCTACTGGCAGGCGCAAGGCCTGCGTTCGGTGGGCGGCTCCGGAAGGATTTTCCGCCGGGCTCCGTGCATCTGGCTCACACCATCCCAGGCTCGCTGAACCTTTCCTCCGGCGTACTCGTTTCCATCATAGCCTTTGAGCTTTGCTGAACTTATATCACGTACGGGGGTGTTTGTCAACAATCATCCCCAAGTGCGCCATGCGAGCGTTCTGTTCTCCGGCCCTGTCGCAGAAGGGGGTCATTTGCCTTTGGCATTGAGGCCTTGAAATGAGATAGGAGCACGCCGATGGATTGTAAGCATTTTGTAAGCCACTTCTATTCCCCAATCTGCTATAATGTGGGCAGATAATCGTTCTGGACACACAGTGTGTGCAGGGTTTCGGAGGGCCATTTTTGGGAGGGGATTTGATAAAATGCGCCGGATAGCATTTGGCATAATGTTGGTTGCAATCATGATGGTGCTTCTTTCAGTACTGCCTGCGCTGGCCCAGGAACCAGCCCCGCCGGTTATCTCTGGCGAGACAGTAGATGCTTTCGAGGTAGATGATACGCCGGGACAGGCAACGGTGGTAAATGAGGACATAGTCAAACAGATTCACAATTTCGGTGTTCAGGGCGATCAGGATTGGATCAGGTTTGAAGCATGCGCTGGCGTGAGATACACATTCAAAGCGAGACCGTATCTCCCTGGCATGGATATGAGCGTATCTCTGGAGTTGTTCCAGCAGGAAGGAACGGGCTACAGGATGATAGCCAAAGGTGAACAGATGCCCGGAGAGACGGTTCTTACGTTCGTTCCCGCTGTGAACAGTGTGTTTTTCTTGCGCATGACGGAATCTGATGGCAAGAGTGGCCCTGATTATGCTTACACAATTTCCAGTAGCCACACGGATTGTCGCAGGCTGGAACATATGATTCCCCTCCCTGAATTCTGAGACATACTCCGCACTAACTTTTTATCACGAGGTGCGACGCATGTGCCCTCGGGCAATGACACCCCCTTCATGCGTTGCACCTCGTAGCTGCATAGAAAGTGCCTGCAAAAGCGGACTCCCTGAGGTTGACAATCCAGAAGAGTGTTTGTTATAATACGTCACGGCTCGAGTCATGGACGTTAAGAACTAAGGCTTGTCGTGGGACCGTCGCTGCGGGGGTATATCCCCTGCAGAGGAACTTCCCGACTCCCGGCCCTGCTGTGCAGGACGGGGTTGCCTCACGAAACAGCAAGTGAGGGCACTTGGGGGGCAACCCTCAAGCGACTACAACCGCAACAGAGAGCAGACCAGCCGGGAGGGATCCCCTTCCGGTGATGGGTGAAACGGTGGGGTAAGAGCCCACCAGCGGTTCCCGGTAACGGGGCCGGCTGGGCGAGCGTGCAACTGGGAGCAAGGCGAGTGGGTCTGGCCTGGCGTCAGGCCAGGTTAGGTCTCGCCGCAGCGGCGACGACGAGGTCGGGTAACACCCGGCAGGTCAGGAGCCGCCAGCGGCTTCGGCTGCTGAGACAGATGACGGTCTGAAAACAGAATCGGGAGTACCAACGACAAGCCGTTCGATCGATGCCTGCCGACGTGGCGGAATTGGCAGACGCGGCAGACTTAGGATCTGCTACCCGCAAGGGTGTGGAGGTTCGAGTCCTCTCGTCGGCACCTTCGGACCGACGAGGTTGTTCCCGCAAGAGCGGAATGTTTGCGGGCCCGTGGCCTAGTCTGGGAAGGCGCCTCCTTTGCACGGAGGAGATCGTCGGTTCGAATCCGACCGGGTCCATCGGAAAACACGCGGGCGTAGTTCAGCGGTAGAACGTCTCCTTGCCAAGGAGAAGGTCGTGGGTTCAAATCCCATCGCCCGCTCTGGAAGCCGATGGCGGTTTGTCATCGGCGATTTTTCTGCCGAGGTAGCTCAGCCTGGTAGAGCACTTGACTGAAAATCAAGGTGTCCCCAGTTCAAATCTGGGCCTCGGCACTTCTCCGGTCGGGGATCGTCTAATGGCAGGACAAGGGACTTTGAATCCCTTTATCCAGGTTCGAATCCTGGTCCCCGAGTCCGGGAAGAATGTTTGGATAGTGAGGTTTTTTCTATGGTGACCATAGCTCAATTGGCAGAGCATCTGGTTGTGGCCCAGAAGGTTGTGGGTTCAAGCCCCACTGGTCACCCTATTGCCTTCAGGCCTGGATTCCTTGCAAGGGGACGGGCTTCTTTCTTCATAGTGTGAGGGCGGTATGAACAGCAGCGTCCTTCTCCTCAACGCAAGTTATGAGCCTCTGAGAGTGGTTTCTATCCGCAAAGCGGTTATCCTTCTCCTGAAAGAAAAGGCAGAAGTGGTGGAGGCTGCTGAGTCAGTCCTCCACTCTGGGAGCATGACTATACCACGCCCTCTCGTGATCAGGCTGGTTTACTACGTACATATTCCTCGTGGGCTGCACCTTCCTCTGACGAGAAGGACTGTGCTAGCGCGCGATGGATATACCTGCCAGTACTGTGGGGGACATTTCTCCAGAGAGGAACTAACCCTCGACCATGTGATACCCAAGAGCCGCGGCGGTAAAACGGAGTGGACCAACGTGGTCACAGCGTGTAAGAGATGTAACCAACGTAAGGGGAACAGAACGCCAAGAGAGGCCGGAATGACCCTTTTGAGAAAGCCTTTCGAACCGAAATACATAGCGTTGGTGCTCCTGAGAGAAAGCAGGCCCCATGAAGTATGGGAGAAATACCTGAGACATTGGTAGTAAGCTGACATAGTGCATTTCCGCAGGCCGGCTGTAAATTTGTGTTCCCGAAAGCACTCTCGGCGTTGAGATACGTGTATCCCGCGGGTGGTGGTTGCATTTTGGGGGTGTAGAGATGTTCGAGCAGATTCTCGTTCCGATTGATGGTTCGGATGATAGTTGGGCAGCGCTACAACAGGCCATTTGGGTAACTGGCCCCGATGCCGTGCTCCACGGCCTGTACGTGGTGGATGTCCGTCTGCTGGAAGGGCCGATAGCGCCTGCGCTGGCGTATGGCATAGGCCTGCCGTACGGAGATCCCAGCAGTATGCGCCTCACGATCGATCTCACAAAACGGCTGGAAGAGCGGGGACAGCAGGTATTGGATGAATTTTCTCGACGCTGTAAGGAGGCTGGACGCCGTTGCAAGACGGAATTGGTGGAAGGTGTGATCAGCAAAAGCATCTGCGATGTGGCCGGCGACAAGGATTTGATCATAATGGGCAAGCGAGGCGAGGGCGCTCCCTGGGCTACAGTGCTCCTTGGTTCTACGTTCGAAGCGGTGATCAGGGCGGCGTCTGTGCCGGTGCTGGGTGTTCCGTCAATGCCTCGCGTGATCCGGCGGATCATGGTGGCCTACGACGGCAGCGACAAATCCAATGACGCTCTGACGATCGGCGGTGAATTTGCAGAAGCTTTGGGTGCGTCACTCATGGTTATGACAGTGGCAGGGGGAGACGAAGCGCAGGAACGTCTCTCCGCGGCCCGCGATAAGATCCCGGAAGGGGTCGAAGTCACTTTCACCAGCGCTGAGGGGCATACAGCAAGCGCCATCGTCGAGATGGCAGAAAGAGAGAGAATCGACTTGATCTCTATCGGTGCTTACAGCTATGGCAAGTTTCTGTCGTTTCTTTTCGGCAGCACCGTGGATCAGGTGGTGCGGAAAGCATCGTGCCCGGTGTTGGTCTGCCGATGATGGGCTCCCTAAAGCTATCGCTTACAAAGCTTCCATTGAGAAAATTCGTCTGGTTTCTGTTCTTGCTTCCGGCGTTGGCGTGCGGGCAACTTGTGCCAACTCCTACCCCGCCGCCACCCACGCCTACCCCGACCCTACCTCCTACTCCTACGCTTCCGGCCGCCCCTATCTGGACGCCCACTCTCACGCCGGTACCACCCACTCCTACGGTCATGCCTACACCAACCCTGTCTATCCGTGCAGGAAGCGAGGCCAGAGTGGCGCTCTCTCAGATGCTTAACGTCAGGGAGAAGCCGGATGTGGATTCCCGCAGGATAGGGAAGCTGCCGCCCCGAGCTCGCGTCAAAATCCTCGAAGGCCCCAAGGAGAGCAAAGGCTACACCTGGTGGAAAGTGGACGATCGTTTCGGACTTGTGGGATGGGTCGTGGAAGGAACCTCGGACGAACGCTGGCTTATTCCCGGCGGCTTTCCAGAGCCTACCCCGCGCCCCAGGACCCTCCGAGTCGGCCATTGGGCTGTCGTGGATACCAAAGGTGCCGAATGGCTCACCATGCGGTCCAGTCCAAGCAGAAAAGCGATGATTATGGCGAAGCATCCGCCCGGAGACAGGCTCAGGATACTGGATGGACCGATCTGGCGCGAAGGCTACATCTGGTGGCTGAGTGAGGACAACCGTCATCGCGTCGGCTGGATCACATCGGGCGATGGCTCGGACACATGGCTGTACGGCGAAGATTGATGCAGGCGCCTTTGCATCTCTGAGGCTACCCCGAAGGGATCTCACCTCCTGGGCGCAATCTTGGACAATGCACAGTTCTTCCTCTCCTCAATTCTCAAAGAAGCGTTTCTCTGGTATACTTGCCTGGAACCCAAGCCTTGGCGGATCTGCGTGCACCTCAGGTGCGTGCTTTGTGGTGAGGTGGATAATCCGTCGCCCTGTGGGGAGCCGGAATTTGGTAAAGATACAGGGGTAGATTTTTATGGGAGATCGAGCACACGGTGATGCCTTCACGATACCAGAAATAAAAGAAGAGGGCGGCTCACGCCGGTGGAAATTTCTCATCGGCGGCCTGATGATTGTTGCTCTTGCAGTGTTCCTGGTGGTGAATGCTTTGGGGTCGTCAGGGTCGTATTACCTGACGGTGAGCGAGCTGAAGACCAGGGCTCCCACGCTCCAACACCGTAACGTGCGTGTGGCTGGCAAAGTCATAGGCAACACTATCCGGTGGAATGCAGCTGACCTGGATCTGAGTTTTACTATCCAGGATGCTACAGGGAAACTCCTGGTACGTTACCACGGGCCTCGTCCGGATAATCTCAAAGATGGCGCCGATGCTGTGGTTGAGGGAAGGCTTGGAGACGATGGCATTTTCGTGGCAAATAACCTGTTGCTGAAATGTCCTTCTCGCTACGAATCGGAGTTGCAAAAACAGAATGAGTGAACAGCGGATGCATCACGTGGGTATACTACACCATCCGCGGAAGCCTGAGTCGTTGCGTCTAGCGGCCGACATAGCGGCATTTCTGGAGGAACGAGGGGTCAGAGCCTGGCTTGGATCTGCATGGGACGAACCTTCGGTGTTGGCAGAAATAGCCGAGCTTGACTTGCTCATCTCCCTGGGAGGGGATGGCACCATCCTGCGAGCTGCCAGGATGGCTGCTCCTCATGGGGTTCCCATCGTGGGCGTGCGTATGGGGCGCATAGGCTTCCTGGCGGAAATAGACCCCGCTGACTGGGAATCACCTCTAAGGAAGCTTATAGCAGGCGATTACTGGATGGAAAGCCGGATGATGCTCCAGACGTACTTTCTCCACGACGGGGAGCGGAGCGAGCACATCTACGAAGCGCTTAACGATGTGGTGGTGAGCCGGGGAAGCCTGGCACGCATAGTCCGGATACACGCCTACCTGGACGACGCCTACCTGACCACCTACGCCGCTGACGGCCTGATCGTATCCACAGCGACCGGTTCCACAGGATACTCCCTCGCGGTCGGCGGGCCGATACTGCCGCCGGAACTCAAGAACATTCTGCTCGTCCCGATCGCTGCTCACTTGAGCCTCAATCGGGCTGTCGTGCTCTCTCAGGGGACCCAGGTAAGGATGCAGGTGTTCAGCGACCACCAGATAATCCTGACCGTGGACGGGCAGTTCGAGGTGGAGCTCCGCAGCGGCGATGAGGTGGTTGTAGGGGTCAGCCCCAACACAGCTAAGTTCCTGCGGGTGCAAAGGCAGGATTATTTCTATCGGAACCTTATGGGGCGCCTGCGCTGGCAGGTGTGAAATCAGGAAGTGATGTCCTGTCCTTTTATGACACAGCACCAGTCACCCCGAGTGCCGGCGAAATCGGCAAATCAGGGGGATGTCACACTTTCTGTGAAAGCTCTTTTCGGCGGGATGACATTCGGATGGTAGCATTTCGTCTAACGGCTTCCACGCCTTGTGGCGCGGAATCTGTAGTATAATCTTTATGGATAGGGAGATGTTACAGGTCGTTCTGTACATACTGCTGATTGTGGCGGCGGACGTAGCAGCCGCCCGCTGGATAGTGCCGCTCCCACTTGGATTGGCGGTGCCTGCGGGCGTGTTCTTCTTCTCGCCGATTTTTACCCTGAGGGATAGCCTGCACGATCGGTATGGGTGGAAACGGGTTACGGGGTTCGTCTTCCTGAGCGCCGGGGTCTCGGCAACTATTGCTGTGCTCTCCGGAAACTCGCTTTTGGGAAGGGTTACGGTTGCCGGACTTGTGGCATATCTGGTGAGTGAGAACAGCGACACGCTGATTTATCAATTGCTCCACAGGCACAGCTTCATGCGGAAGGTTCTGGCGAGCAATGCTGTGTCGACCCTTCTGGACAGCGGGATATTCATCACCATGGCATTCGGCCCGCTGTGGACGCTTATATTGGGGCAATATATTGTCAAGATGATACTTGCATGGTTGACGGGAGTGTATCTAAATGCGAGAAGAGAAAGAATCGATAGAAGGCTTGACCCTGCTGGGGCAGGGGGCAACTGAGCCACAGGCTTACCTCGAAGCGTTCCCAAACCGTTACCCTGGGCGTCCGTACCTGGTAGTTTTGCACACTGACGAGTTCACGGCTGTTTGTCCTGTGACAGGCCAGCCAGACTTCGCAAAGATCACAATTCGCTACATCCCCGCGGAGAAAGTGGTGGAGAGCAAGTCCCTGAAGCTTTACCTTTGGTCGTTCCGGGATAAAGGCATTTTCCACGAGCATGCAGTCAACCAGATACTGGATGAACTTTGGAGGGTGTGCAAGCCTCTGTGGGCACAGGTAATCGGGCGATTCAACGTAAGAGGTGGTATAGACATCGTGGTCACGGCAGAGAAGGGTGATCACGAACTGGCGAAGCGGCTACTGGAAACCTCTCCAGAACCGAAGTAGGGGGAATTCTTGGAACACCGGACGGCGATCGAACGTGCCTGGGACCTGGTGACCGGGGACTCGTTTCTGGCCGGCGCTTTGGCGACCTGGGGAGCCATGTGGCTCTTGTTCTCTCGATTGAATGCCCTGGCACCCGGAGGATGGCCCTGGCGCCTTGCGCTGGCATGGGTGGTGCTATCCCTGAGCATTCGCCTTGTGGACGAATCGGAACGCGCTTGGGCGCTCTGGCGCAGGCCAGAGTCTTTGCCGCCGTACCACCCATTTTCGAATTCTGAGCGTGCTACCCTTGCGACGTCCGGATCTCTGGAAAACGCCTCCGGTCACGTCCTCGAGCGCCTGCTGCAGCATTTCTCCAGGGTGCGACGGAGCGACCGGCAGGATGGGGTGGGTTTTTACGCCGACAGGTCATGGGAAGGCGTCATCGGTTGTCCGCTGATGTGCCTGGGTGCACTGGTGATCGTTCTGGGAAGCGTGATCGGCGCGCGCTTCGATGTGGCCCCGACAGCGGTGGAACTGACACCCGCGCAGTCGGCTCGGGTGCCAGGGCTGCCAATGACCGTGGCGCTGGACAACCTGAGTGGGAATCTCTCGGCCGATGGTGTTCTCTCCGGTGCTGTGGCTACCGTTCACGTGAAGGCAAATGGTAGCGAAAGAGGTCGCTATCTCCTGAAAGCAGGGCACCCGGCATTCCTTGGGCTGGATTGGGTGCATCTGGCCGGTGGTGGCGCTGCTATCGCCATAGGTGCCAGAGGGGCGGACGGGAAGCCGGTGCCGATCCAGGTCCCGGCGACCAGCAAGACATCCGAAAGGGCCGTTGTTTTATTCCATAGCCCGCAGGAAGAGCACGATCTGGTGCTTCCGGATGCCCAAATCGCCCTCAGACTCGTGCTGTCTTCCCCCAGGGGGCCGATTGGCAAAGAGGAGTTCTTGGTCCAGGCATTCCGGCCCACGGCGCAGACCCCCATGCTCAGCGAGTATGTAAGCGAGGAGACGGATGTAAAAGTCGGAAGGGTAAAGCTGCACCTCACGCCTACGGCCTTCGCACACATCCAGGCCAGCCGGCGAGTGAGCCTGTGGGTGTACATGCTCGGAGCACTGCTGCTCTTGGCGGGTACGGTGTGGCAATCCGTTTTCTATCCACATAGGGTGTGGGTCCGTGTCAGAACCAGGAGAGGAGGCGTCGCTATGGATATAGCTGTGGAGAGGTCTCCATTTGTGGCGCATCCGCTCGAAGATGCGGTGGATTCTTTGACCGGAGAAGAAGCATGAGCAGGTATTGGATGTGGCTGGCGCTGGTGTTCATGCTGGCAGGAAGCGCTGCAGGCAGAAAACTAAGGTCCAGGGTGGTGTGGCCCGACGGGAACTCGTTACCGATAGAGTGGATGATTGGCCCCGTAGTTTCATGGGCTGCCGTGGGGCTGATCTCTCCCTACAATGACAACTGCCTCAGGTGGTTTTCCCTGGGAGTGTGGGGAACGGTCATGTTGGGTGCCGGGGCTTTGGCGGCGGGGAGTGCGGTGGCTTGGGGGCGAGTGGTGAGGGCGCGCAAAGGACAAAGTGTTTTGCCTCTGCCGCATACCGCTGTGGTCATGGCTTGGAGCGGCACGGTAGGCTTAGGGCTGTTGTCAGCAAGCTGGTTCGGCATGTTTCTGTGGAACCAGATGCTCAGTGGATGTCCTGTGGTGTACGGGCGACCCGAGGTATGGCTTGGCATTCTGACAATCATGGCATGGGCGTGGCTGATGTTCATGCGCCGCCATTTCCGCTGGAGCAGGTGGGTCGGGATGGCGGCAGGGGTGTGGATTCTGTTTGCCCCAATCATGTTTGCCATGTGATGTGTGCCCTTTTTGTCCAGAGCAAGGGGGTCGATGTTGGAAGCACTGATACGTCAGGTGATCTACAACACAATCAGCTTGATAACCATCGTTGATCCAATCGCAGGGGCTACTACCATGCTTTCGTTGCTGCCCGCGAGCGTCTCGAATAAGGAAGTGGCCCGGATAGCACAGAGGGCGTCCATCACAGTGTTGGTGGCGTCTGTGGTTACGGTGATTTTCGGGGACATGATCTTCCGCATCTTTGGCATCAATCTCATGTCCGTGCAGGCAATAGGCGGGGTGATCTTGCTTCTGCTTTCGATAGACATGGTCCAAGGGAAGGTGGAGCCGAGCACCAGGCACTCGGAGGAAGAGACGGACGAAGCGATGAGCAAGGAAGACATATCCATTATCCCGCTGGGCATCCCGATGCTCTTTGGCCCTGGAGTCATTACGACACTGGTCGTGTTCAAGGGCAGTTCCACCTCCCTGGAACAGCAAGGCGTATTGCTCCTCTCGATATTGATCTCCGTCCTTACTGTCTACCTGTCACTCCGTTTTGCCGACTTCGTCTCGAAGCTGCTAGGAGTCACCGGGCTGCGAGTCATCAACCGGGTCGTGGGGCTGATTGTCGGCGCGATAGCAATACAATTCATAGTTGTCGGCGTCAAAGGGCTGTGGATGTAAGGCATCATGTGCCGGGCGGTGGAGGGGTGAACGGCCTGTCAGCCTCGCTCCATCGTTCTACCATGTGCCTCTGAACCACAATCTCCCCTTCCTCCGTCTCCAGCAGGAATGCCCCCAGGTCAAACCAACGCGCCACCCCTTCGAGAATCTCGCCTGTGGCCAGTTCGAAGCGGGACGGGGCTCCATCCGCCACGCGGTCCTGTAGGAAGAAAGTCAGCGCCCGCCGGGACCACCGGTGCCTCCAGATAAGCTCGTCCGCAGGTACGTCGTAGTAATCGGCCAGCTTGCGCAGTGTCTCCTCGTCGCCGATGGGGCGGTATCGCTGTTCGATCTCTCGCAGGATCGGGATGGGGACCTTGCTTCCCGCGGAAACCTTCCTGAAGTCAGGCCCGCCCATAAGAGCACGCAGGTATCGGATATAATCGCCGCTGCTCATTTGATGCTGCCCCCTGTCCTGCTGTAGTAAGCTATCGCCAGCTTGTTCAGGGTGATCTCGTTCCCGCCATCGTCCTTGATGGTGAGGGTATAAGGGCTGAAGCCGATCAGAACTCCTTCTTGCACCGTTTCGTCGAACATGGAGATCCGAAGCCTGCACCCTTCATCCACGCACTTCTGCAGATAGTTCATCTCGAACTTGTCCACTCCTTCGGGAAGATGCGCCCTTTTCATCCCTTGTTCCCGGGTGCCTTTCTTGCCCTTGTGCTTCTTGCACTGCTCTGTGAGATTTCTGAGGATTCGGGCGGCTTCCAACTGGTTTAGCTCCTCGAGCGGCTTCCCCACTTTGGCAATCAAGGCATCCTTACTAGTGCCCAGGCATATCCCCAGGGAAAGCATTTGTTCGATCTGGGTTTCGCGCACCGGTGGGATGATCTTGGGCTTCCGGGGCTTTCTCGCTGGTCTCTTGGCGTGTTTTTCCCGAGGCAGCTTCGCGGGAGGACGTTTTTCAGCGGCAGGTCTCTTTGATTGTATCCTGGCCTCTGGGAACGGCTTGCTCCCAGGTTCTGGAGGAGGGTCTGACCTGTCTTTTATGTCCCACGGGTCCACGTAGAGTGCCCTGGCCAGCCTCTCCAGGTCTCCCGAAAGAATAGTCCTGGTGCCGGATTCGTATTCCCTCAGCACATGTGCTGGTATGCCAGCCCTGGAAGCCAGCTGGCCCACAGACATCTTCCTCCGTTTTCGCAATTCCCACAGATTGTACATGACAAACCCTCCGAGAGTTGTACTTATAAGGCATTGCCTGAATGGCTATCACGAACCCGAGAGAGGTCGCTCCAGATAGCGTCCGCGCCCGGCATTGCCGACGAACTCCCCATCACGGCAGACTGGTTCGCCTCTGGAAAGCACCACGCGAATCGTGCCTTGCACCTCCATCCCTTCGTAAGGCGTGTATCCACCTACGGTATGTAGGCTCCCGACGGTGATTTGCTCCTTGTGGCGGGGGTCGTACACCACCAAATCCGCATCGCTCCCCGGCATGATGGTGCCTTTTCGTGGGAACAGGCCGAAAATCCGGGCCGGGTTGGTGCTCATCACTTCCACCAATCGTTCCAGGGTGATCCTGCCAGCTGCTACACCATAGGTGTACATCAGAGGCAGAGATGTCTCCAGTCCAGGGATGCCGCCGGGAGTAGAGGGAAACTTCATCGTCGACACTTTCTGCCCCAGCGTGTAATCGCAGTGATCGGTCCCGACAGTGCTTATCTCCCCCAAGGCCAGCAAATTCCAGAGTTTGTCCCCCTCTCTCCTGGGCCGGAGCGGCGGTTGGAGGATCACCCATTCCGGGTGCTCCCCCTCGTACAGAGAATCGTCCAGAATCAGGTATTGGGGGCATGTCTCGGAGATCACGTCGACGCCCTTGCGCCGGGCTTCTGCCAGGATCTCCGTGGTGCCTCCGGTGGAGTTGTGGACCACGTACGCCCTGGCTCCAGCTTCCGCCGCCAGGAAAGCTACACGATGGGCGGCTTCCTGCTCCGCCAACATCGGCCGCGCTTGGGCATGATACCGCAGGCTTGTCTTGCCCGCGGCTATCAGCCGTTCCGTCGCAGCACTCACCAGAGCATCGTTCTCTGCGTGGATCATGACCAGGATGCCGTGCTTCGCCGCAGCCTTGAACACCCGGAGCAATTGGTCGTCGTCCATGTAGTAGTTCGGCCTGTAGGTGGTGTACACCTTGGCCTCCGGAGCGCCCAGCCGGGCGAGGGTTCTCAACTCGTCCTCCTCGCCAGCAGGCAGGTCAGTTACCATGACATGGAAGCCGTAATCCACCGCCGCTTTGCCCTCCACCTCGTTCCAGCGGTTCTCCAGCGCTTGCTCCAACGTCTGGCCGGGGAACTGGGTGGCGAAATCGAGCACTGTAGTGACTCCGCCACAGGCCGCGGCTCTCGTTCCCACGCCCCAATCATCCTTGGTTTGATAGATGCCGGTGTCGAGCTGGATGTGGACGTGTGGGTCCACCAGGCCAGGAAGCACCAGGCATCCATCGGCGTCTATCACCTCGTCTACCTGGGACATCGGCAGCGCTTCGCCGACAGCCAGGATTTCCTCTCCATGGGTCATCACATCGCCGCGGAAAGTCCCCGCGGGCGTTACCACCAAACCGTTGCGAATTAATATTCTGT
>CAZDOZ010000034.1:0-3553 GCA_964507175.1 uncultured Anaerolineae bacterium | reverse complement strand
TCACCCCTCACGTACGGCTTGCCCAGAGCAGAGGGCGATCCGATCCTCTTCTTGAGCGATTCCTGCGACGCGAACATCAGCACCAGAATCGTAAACGCGTATGGCATCATCTGGAGGAAATAGATTGGGATCGTGACCCCTCTTGTTTGCAGGCCGAATTGGAGGGATTGGACACCTCCAAACAGATAGGAGCCAATGGCTGCCTGCAGTGGGTCCCAGAAGGCGAAGATCACAAGGCCAACGGCGATCCAGCCGCGCCCGGCGGTCATTCCCTCTATCCAGCCTGGCGTGTAGGAGAGGCTGATGGCAGCGCCGCCAAGCCCGGCCAGCATCCCACCGATGAAAGTGTACAGATACCGAACGCCGGCCACCTGTATCCCCATCACATCTGCGGTGACTGGATCCTCACCGACAGCCTTCAAGTGAAGCCCAGGCCTGGTCCGATTGATGAAGTACCACGCCACAGGGATGAGCAGGTATGAGAGATACACGAGGATGTCGTGCTGGAACAGGACTGGCCCCAGAAACGGTATCTGCGAGAGGATGGGAATGGACAGCTTGGAGAATTTCACGCCGGGCACGCCAATGTACGGTTTCCCTATGAAAGAACTCAGCCCGGATCCGAGCAAGGTTAGTGCCAGGCCGCTCACCACCTGGTCCCCTCGCAGAGTGATGCTGACGAAAGCGTGGAGCAGGCTCATCAATCCCCCAGCGAGCATCCCGGCCAGGACGCCCCACCATGGAGAGCCAGTTTTCAGGCCGAAAATGAAACCCGTGACGGCCCCCATCAGCATCATCCCTTCCACACCCAGGTTCAGGATCCCGGACCTCTCGGCGAATATCTCCCCGATAGTGGCAAAGAGTATTGGCGTGCCCGCCCGTATCGAAGCTACGAGGGTAGCGATGACAAAAGCTGCGTTCATCCCACCTCCTTTAATCGCTGGAACTCAGGGTTATTCTGTACCGGACCAGTATATCGCTGCTGACGACAAAGAAAAGAATTAGCGCCTGCAGGATGAAGGATATAGCCGACGGCAGTCCCATACTGATCTGTATCTGGTCGCCAGCGACCAGCAAGCCTCCGAAGAGGAACGCAACCAGGATTATCGCCCACGGGTCCAGCCGAGCCAGCCATGCCACGATGATCGCCGTGTAGCCGTATCCGGGGCTGATCTGCCGCTGGAGCCGGTGGATGATCCCTGTCACCTCGGCCATGCCAGCTATCCCGGCCAGGCCTCCACTCACCAGCAGGACCAGCAAGATGTTGCGAGCGACGTTCATGCCTGCGCTACGGGCTGCTTTTGGGCCCATACCAATTGCTTTGATCTCGAACCCCCATTTCGTCCTGGTGATTATTATCCAGATGGCAAGGGCAGCCAGCAACCCAAACACCAGCCCCAGGTGTACCCGGTGGTTCTTTGGGAGGAAGAAAAGGCCTGGCGTGCGCGGCAGGTCTGCCGCCTCCGGGAATTGTGGGGAAAAAGGGAACCCCAGGCTGTTTGGGTCTCGCCACGGGCCGTTGACCAGCCAGTCCACCCAGAAAATGGCGATGTAGTTCATCATCAGTGTGGTAATGATTTCGTTGACGTTGAGGTACGCTTTCAGGATGGCCGGGATCATCGCCCACAGGCCACCGGCGGCAAATCCCGCCAGGAGAGCCAGGGTGATGTAGGCTGCCGGTCCGGGGTTCGCCCAAATCTTGCCCAGGTAGAGAGCAATTCCGGCGGCAGCGAAAGCCCCCATGTAGATTTGTCCCTCGGCGCCGATGTTCCACAGGCGCATTCGGAATGCCATCGAAACTCCCAGTCCAGACAGGGCCAGAGGGATCATCTTGACGAAAGTCTCTGCTATCCCGTAGCCGGACCCGAAAGCGCCGTTGAACATGAAGATATAGGCAGAGATCGGATTTACCCCATTCAGTGCAAAGATGACCATTCCTACCAGCAGCGCAAGTACCACGGCGACCACCGGTGAGAGGATGTTGGCCCATCGTGGCACTTCCAGCCTTTCTTCGACGCGAATCTTCCACCGTGCTGCATTTACGCTCATAGGCTATGCCTCGACGCGGGTTCCGGCCATCATCAGGCCGATCTCGTTCCTGTCCGCACCCGCGGCAGGTACAATATCCATGATCTCGCCTTCGTAGATGACGGCGATGCGGTCGCTCAACTGCATCACCTCATCCAGGTCCTCGGATATCAGTAGCACCGCACACCCCTTTGCTCTCTGATCCAGCAGGCTGCGCCTGACGCTTTCGGTAGCCCCCACGTCCAGGCCCTGGGTCGGATGCACCGCCACCAGGATTGCCGGGTCTGCGGATATCTCCCTGGCGAGGATGAGTTTCTGCAAGTTGCCTCCAGACAGGACGCGTGCCAGGGTGTCCACAGCCGGAGCTTGCACATCGAACTCTTTCACCAACTTCTCAGCTCGTTTTCTGATCTTCTTGTAGTTCAAGAAGCCCCCGGGTTCTTCCCGGTAGCTCTTCAGTATCAGGTTGTCCATCAGGCTGAGGTCACCGATGGCTCCCTCTGCTGCCCTATCCTCGGGGATGTGCCCGACGCCTGCTTTGATGAACGCCAGCGGGCCTTTGTTCGTCAGGTCCTCCCCCCGGACCAGCACCTTGCCGTCAGTGCAGCGGCGCATCCCGGTGACCACCTCGGCGAGCTCGTGTTGTCCATTCCCGGCGACGCCAGCTATCCCCAGGATTTCCCGCTCGTGCACCTCCATGGTGACGCCTTTCAGCGCTGGAACCCCTTTGTCACCCATGGCGTGGACATCCCGGACCTCCAAGGCAGGCGCTCCTGGCTTCAACGGCGGCTTTTCCAGGTGGAACAGCACCTCCCTGCCCACCATCATCCGGGCCAGGTCTGCCTTGGTGGTCTCTTTCGGATCCACCTCACCCACCACACGGCCTTTGCGTAGCACCGTGATGTGGTCGGCGATGGCCAGCACCTCGCCCAGCTTGTGGGAGATGAAGATGATGGCATGTCCCTGGGCTGCCATCTGGCGCAGGGTGACGAAGAGTTCGTCCGTCTCCTGGGGCGTAAGCACTGCCGTTGGCTCATCCAGTATGAGGATTTTCGCACCGCGATAGAGGATTTTCAGGATCTCGACCCTCTGCTGTTCCCCGACACTTAGCTGCCATATCCTGGCCGAGGGGTCCACGTCAAGGCCGTAGCGCTTTGCCAGCTCCGCCACCTGCTCCTCGGATTGGCGTGTATTCAGGAAAAAACGGGGGGCATCCAACCCCAGAATGACATTCTCGGTGACCGTCTGGGTCTCGACCAACATGAAGTGCTGGTGAACCATGCCGACGCCGCGGGAGATGGCATCCCTGGGTGATTTGAGATTGACACGCTCTCCAAAAAGGCGTATTTCGCCGGAGTCCGGCTTGTAGAGCCCACTGAGGATGTTCATCAGAGTGCTCTTGCCGGCACCATTCTCGCCGAGGATAGCGTGGATTTTGCTGGGATATGCGGCGAAATTCACGTGGTCGTTTGCCAGAACCCCGGGAAATCGCTTCACGATGTTCCGCATTTCGACGACAGGTGTT
>CAZDOZ010000033.1:0-17419 GCA_964507175.1 uncultured Anaerolineae bacterium | reverse complement strand
CGGTAGCGCGCACGGTTCGGGTCCGTGAGGTCGGAGGTTCAAATCCTCTCGCCCCGACAGCAACGAATGCCCGTTGCACAATGCAGCGGGCATTTGCGCGTCTCACTTCTTCGGCACCCCTGCCAACGCCCGCTCTACCAGAACATCCGTCGGCACAGGCTCTTCCTCCCCGCCCAGGCGAAGGTGCAGGAGGAACTCCACGTTCCCTGCAGGGCCAGTCACCGGCGAGGCTACGGCATTCAGAGGCGTCAGGCCGGACTCCAGCGCCAGCGAGATCACTTGCACCAGCACTTCCCGGTGCACCTGCGGGTCCCGGACCACGCCACCTTTGCCCACCTTGCCTTTCCCTGCCTGAAACTGAGGCTTCACCAGCGGGATCACGTCCCCGGTACCCTCCAGGAGCGTCACCGCCTTCGGCAATACCAGTTCCAGCCCAATGAAAGAGACATCTATGGTCACCAGATCCACCGGCTCCGGCAGCCGGTCCAGGTACCGGATGTTCGTCCGTTCCATCACAACCACCCTGGGGTCCTGGCGGAGCTTCCATGCAAGCTGGCCGTATCCCACGTCTATGGCATACACCTTCCGGGCGCCATGCTGCAGCAGGCAGTCGGTGAATCCACCAGTGGAAGCGCCAATATCCGCCGCTACCTTCCCCTCGACCGAGACCGCAAATACGTGCAGTGCCGCCTCCAGCTTCAGCCCGCCCCTGCTAACGTAAGGGAGCCCTTCCTTGATCCGGATGTGCGCGCCCAAAGACACGCGGCGCCCTGGTTTGTCGGATACCCTGTCGTTCACCAGCACCTGCCCGGCCATGATGAGCTGCTGCGCTTTCGACCTGGTATGCGCAAACCCCAGTTCCACAAGGAGAGCATCCAGCCGCTCCTTGTCGTGCTTCTCCGTCATTTTCGCCTTTCCCTGCCAAAGGTCAGCATTAGCTTCTCCGCAGCCTCGATCTGCCTCTTCACTGCCTCCGCAGATGTGCCGCCGAGGACATTCCTGCGCTCCACGGATGCCTCGAAATCCCACACTCCAGCGACGTCATCGTCGAAAACCGGGCTGATGGAGGTAAGATCGCGCATGTGCAGCTTGCTCAGTGGGACGCCAAGCTCCTCGGAGCGCCGTACCGCCAGGCCCACCAGGCGGTGGCTTTCCCGGAAAGGAACACCTTTCCGTACCAGGTAATCCGCCAGATCCGTCGCCAGAAGGTCGTCGCTGAGGGCGTCCCGCATCCTGTCCGGGTGGATCGTGAGAGTGCTCAGGGTGCCAGCGGCCACAGGTAGCGCCAGCTTCAGGGTATCCACCGCATCGAACAGCGGCTCCTTGTCTTCCTGAAGGTCTTTGTCATATGTGGAAGGAAGCCCCTTGAGCACTACCAGCAGCGTCATGAGATTGCCAGTCAGCCTGCCCGCCTTGCCCCTAAGGAGTTCCAGTGAATCGGGATTTTTCTTCTGCGGCATCAGACTGGAGCCAGTGCTGTACGCGTCCGCCAGGGAGACGAAACGGAACTCGCTACTGGACCATAGGATAAGATCCTCCGCCAGTCTACTGAGATGCACGCCCAGGAGCGCCCCCCACGCAAGAAATTCTACAATGTAGTCCCGGTCGCTGACGGCGTCCATGCTGTTGGGAGAGGCGGAATCGAAGCCCAGGTCTTCGGCCAGGGCGGCGCGGTCGATGGGAAAAGGGGTGCCCGCCAGAGCGCCGGAACCAAGGGGGCAAACGTTGACCCGATGCCTCACCTCCGCCAGCCGTTCCCTGTCCCGCTGCCACATCCAGAAATAGCTCATCATCCAGTGGCTGAAGCGGATCGGCTGAGCCCGCTGGAGATGCGTGTAGCCGGGCATCACCACGTCCAGATGGGCTTTCGCCAGCTCCAGTGCTGCCCCCTGCGTGTCTGCCAGCATCACATCCAAAACGTCGATCTCGTCCCGGAGGTAGATGCGGGTGTCCGTAGCCACCTGGTCGTTGCGGGAGCGGCCCGTGTGGAGCTTGCCCGCCACAGGCCCGATGATCTCCGTAAGCCGTCGTTCGTTCGCCGTGTGGATGTCCTCGTCCTCCGGCAGGATTTGAAAGCTTCCTTTGCCCCATTCCTCCCTGACACGCGCCAGCCCTTCCAGCAGGCGCTCCGCCTCCAGCGACGAGAGAACTCTGGCCCTGGTAAGGGCGCGCACCCACGCCTCGCTTCCACGCAGGTCGGCGTCCCAGAGTCGTTCATCGAAGGGTATGGAGGCATTGAAAGCCTCCATGTCGGGGTCGGTGCTCCCGACAAACCGACCTCCCCAAAGTTTTCCCATAGACTTCACCCCGAAAATAGCAATCACGATTTTTGCGAATCGCACGAAGCGACCACAGAAAGGTCAAGATGGGTAGGCGGAGGTGGCGTCTTCGCCTGCCCTTGCTGCTCTCCTGCCCTCATCCACCCCCGATCCTCACAGGGGTAACGAATCAACGAGAGCTTTTGTGCGAAAGAGCTTTTCGCTGATTTGCCGATTTTCGTTATGCGGTGTGCAACCGCTCACAGGGATTATTGAGAGAACACCTCAGGCAGATGCCCGGTGTCGAGGGGTGTCGTTCCCTTTCGCCAGCCAATCCGCCGCCCTGCGGGGCATATCCGCCAATGGAGTGCGCACCACAGTGCATTCCGGCAGCGAGTCCAGGAACATCTTGCCGTATTGCTTGCTCGTGACGCGCCTATCCAGGACCACGACCACTCCACGGTCGAGTTTGCTCCGGATCAGCCTGCCGAACCCCTGGCGGAAACGCAGTATCGCCTCCGGGACGGCGTATTGGAAGAATGGGCTATCAAAGGTTTCGCTGCGGGCGGAGACTATAGGGTCGTTCGGCACATCGAAAGGGAGCCTGGCGATCACAAGAACACTAAGGTCCGGGCCCACCACATCCACTCCTTCCCAAAAGCTCCTGGTACCGAAGAGCACCGCTTTGTCAGTGTTCCTGAAATTGTCCAGCAACTGACTCCGGGATGCCCCATTTCCCTGGGAATAAAGGATGATGCCCGCCTCTGCAAGAGGCGTCTGAACGGCGTTGTACGTGTAGCGCAGCTGAGCGTAGGAGGTGAAGAGTGCCAACAACCGCCCCCCCGTAGCCAGCGCCAGAGACAGTATCGCTTTCCCGACCGCCCGCTGGTAGCCAGGGGTCTGTGGTTCCGGCATGTCCGTAGGGAGGTAGAGCAGCGTGGACGATTTGTAATCAAAAGGGGACTCCAACGCCAGGGTTTTCATCTCCCAGGCGTTGAGTCTGTCCTGGATGTAGTCGAATTTGCCGGCAGTGCGCAGTGTAGCCGAAGTCATCACCACCGTGCTCTTCTCGCCCAGCAGATATTCCTCCACCATCGGCCCGATGTGGAGAGGGGCCGCGTGGAGGGATACCACCTCCCCACGCTCCGGCACGGTTACTTCGGCCCAGTACACAGCACCCGGGTTTGGCTCGGCAATAAGAGAGTGAAGCTGGGATCGGGTTTCCTCGAGCGTTTCCGCCGCGGAGAGGAGATCGGCTATCAAGCCGTCCATTTCCGGATCGTCGCGAAGTTCCTGATCAGCGAGCCCTCTTGCCAGCCTCCGCACAGCATCGGCGATGCGACGCATCAACGCTGCCACGTTCTCCCACTCCATTTCCACATCGTCCCATGTACCCTGCACGCGCACGCTGTGGGTTATCCGTATTCGCCTGGTGTACATCGTGGAGTTCCACTGCTTGCCGCTTGCTTCCCTAAGCGATTCCCGGAGCACATTGAAAAATTCACCGAGCCTGTCCCGGAGGCGCATCACGTCGTCCTGTACCGTGGAAACGGTGGCATCTATCTCCCGATACACTTTCGTCGGGAGGATCTGAGTGCGTTCCAGCACTTCCGGCAGCAGCCCACTCACGCGCCGGTCCCTGCTCCTGGAGAAATGAAGCATGGAATCGAGCAGCCCCCGCAGCTTATACCAATCCGTGGAAAAACTCATCTGCTTGGTAATGGCTTCTTCCAGGTGATGCGCCTCGTCCACGATTAGATGGTTGTACGAAGGCAGCACCCGCTGTTCGGTAGCGATATCCGCCAGCAGGAGAGCGTGGTTCACCACCACGATGTGGGCTTTCTCTGCCCTGCGGCGGGCGTTGTAGAAGAAGCAGGTTCGGTTCAGGTAGTAGGGACATTTGTCCTTGATGCAACTTTCCCGTTCTGTCTCCACGCGGGCCCACACCGACTGGTCCGACAGGGAAGGCAGGAATAATTCTGCCTTGTCGCCGGTCCGCGTGTGAGATAGCCAAACCAGAATCCGTGCCACGGTGGTCATTTCCTGCTGGCTGAGATCGCCATGGGCCAGCAAGTTGTCCAACCTCCTTCGGCAGATGTAGTTGCTCCTCCCTTTGAGCATCGTGGCAAGGAAAGGTTTCTCCCCCATGCCAGCTTCCCTCAGCATCTCCGTGAGGGCCGGCAGGTCCTTGCCGAAGAGCTGATCCTGCAGGTTAATTGTGTTGGTAGAAACCACCACGCGAGCGCTGTTGGCAATGGCATAGAGGGCTGCAGGAACCAGGTACGCCAGGGACTTGCCCGTGCCGGTTCCTGCTTCTACCATCAGGTGTTCCTCCTTGTTGAATGCCTCAGCCACGGCACGGAGCATTGTCACCTGGGACGGGCGGTACTCGTATCCCTCGATTATCCGTGACAGTGCTCCCTTCTGCTCCAACAGCATTGCGGCGAAATCCACGTCTATCGGCTCCGGCGGGTCCTTCGGGCGCAACGGTCGTGCTTTCTCGAACAACGGAAGCGACTCGTCCTCCGGCTCTGAGGACGTTCCTCTACGCTTTCCGGTGGGTCGCTTGCGCGCCAGTGCCCGCTCGATCCCAAGGAACACCGGTGCCAGCGGCCATTCGGTGCGTGCCGCCAGGCGATTGATCTGCCTCACCACCGGCAGCGGAACATCCAGGGCATAGTCCAACAGTGCCTGGAAAAGTCTGGCCGATGCGATGGCGTCGTCCAGCGCCCTGTGAGCGTTGACAAGATCGATCCCCAGGGACTCCGAGAGGGCGCTCAGGCTGTACCGCCCCTGACGCGGCAGAAGGATGCTGGCCAGCTCGAAAGTATCTATAGTCAGGTTGTTGAGAGGGATGCCATGGGCGCGCAGAAATTCCACGTCAAACCCAATGCTGTGGCCCACTATCGGCGCGCCGCCCACGAAACGAATGAGGGACGGAGCCAGCATAGCGAGGGTGGGTTGGCCCTGAACCATTTCCGGCGTTATGCCGGTTAGACTCTGGACCTGCTTTGGTATGTCGACGCCCGGATCGACCAGGTTGGACCATGTTTCGAGTATTTCATTGCCCCTGAACCTGGCCGCCCCGATTTCTAGAATCGAATCGTTCTCTCGGTCGAGGCCGGTCGTTTCCAGGTCGAGGGCCACATAAATAGATTCCATTTCCCCTTCTTTCTCACTGGATCGGCGGCTGCACCGCTAACCGCTCACCAAAAGAAACGGGCAACCAGCCCGCTCGAAATAATCTGCGGGTCAACCTGGCTCATCCCACGCAATGACTCCCGCACTCTCCGGTTCGCTCATTGCAGGATAAACCCTGACGGCCAGCAAAGTTGCCAGGACGATAGGCAGGGAGACCAACACGAATCGCTCCACCATATCGGGCCCGGCGCCGCGGGAAAGTGACGCCAGGGCCACCACCCCGGCTATCCCCGCCAGGGAGATCCCCCACGAAATCCATGCCGCCCTCAGGTCAGACCGGCAAAGGTAGATCGCCAGCGGGATCAGCAGCACTGGCGTCGCCTCGATAGCCATGAGCGCATGACCCGACAGCGGCTGGTTCATCACGTAGTCGGGCTCGATGAGCATGACCCCGACGAAGAACTCCGCCAGCGCGGCCACGGCCACCGCCCTGGCCCCGTTGACCTTCGCATGCAGCAAGCCCACGGTCACGGCAAAAATCTCCAGGCTGGCGAAGAAGAACATCCCCACGAGGGCAGTCGAGGAAAGCTCCCCGGGCGGGACGAAGGCGAGCTCACTGGCAGCAGCGGCGACGAAGAAAAGGGCGAGAATCGCCCAGGAATCCCGTGGTACCCTTTCCCTGCAAACCCACATCTGCCAGATCAGCACAGGCAGGGCCAGCACTTCCAGGATCATGTACACATACGAAGTGAACGCGGGGAATTGCATCTTGCCGGCCAGGTACAGCAGCGCTATGACCCAGTTGCCCAGGAACATCCCCCACGCGGGCACACTCCAGAGGGCGTAATCTTTCACCGTACCCCACAGAAGCAGCCCCAGTGAGACGGCCATCATCGCCAGAAATTCCTCTTCCTCGTGGCCTTTCATCGGAAAAGCGAAAAACAAAAGCGGGTACCATGCCGCCGCCAGCCAGGCGACATGCTTGCTGGTGCTATCCCTCCAGTGCAGCGGAGCGCTCACGATTCCCTCCTCAGGAGCTTTTCGGCCAGAGCCCGCAGGTCGGATTGGGCATCGTTCTGGATTTCGGTGTTATCCAGGGCGGCCATCGCCAGGTGGTGTGCATCGGACGCCGCGGTGTTTGTGTAAGCGCGCGCCCCGTACACCTCTAGAAGGCGGGCGGCATCCCCCGCCTGCTCCGGCGTGATCTTTTCCTGTCGGAACATGTCCCACAGCGGGCTGTTCCCTCCATCGGATGCCTCTTTCATCAGCCCGAAGATTACCGGTAGTGTTTTCTTTTTCTCCAGGATATCGCTGGCGACGGGCTTGCCGGTAACCTCTTCGTCGCCCCAGATGCCAAGGATATCGTCCTCCATCTGGAAAGCCATGCCGAGCTGCTTGCCGAAAAGACTGTAGAGGGAGGCCATCCTTCTGTCGGCGCCCCCGATGAGCGCCCCCAGGTACGCTGAAGTGGAGAGCAACGCGGCGGTCTTCCTTTCTACCATATGCAGGTACTCCTCGGTGGTTACCTCCATACGTTCTTCGAAAGACATGTCCAGGTACTGGCCTTCAGTCAGAGCCACGCATGTGGCGGAGAATCGCTCTATTGCCTCGAGGATCAGATCCTGCGGTATGGAACGCCTCCGCAAGGCAAGAAGGGCTTTGTAAGCCAGGGAGTACATACCATCACCTGTGTTTATCGCCTGGGGCACACCCCATAGCGCCCACACTGTCGAGCGATGACGTCTGGTGCGGCTGTCATCCTCTATGTCGTCGTGGATCAGGGAGAAATTATGGAGCAATTCCAGGGCCGCAGCTGCTGGAAGTGCATCCTCAGGGTTCCCACCAACTGCTTCGCACGCCATCATGCAGATCATAGGGCGTATCCGCTTGCCCGCGTGGATATCCAAAGGGTGGAAATGCTCGTCCGTCCACCCGAGGTGATAATGCATCATGCCGTAGAACAGGTTCAGACGGTCATCCTCCCCACGCACGACATCATGCATCTCCGATTCTATCATTGGCAAGTAACGATCAAAACGCTCTGACAGCGACATCCCTACCTCTCTACCAGCCGCCCAGGTTCTCTCAACTGCCCGACATCTGCAGCGCCGGAGACGAAGCATGCTATCCTCAGTTCCTGAGCCAGAAGCTCGATCTCCTCCACCACGGCCCGGGACGATTCCACCGCTGCTTTCAGGAACGGCGAAGCCATCCCGGCCAGATCGGCCCCCAGGGCCAGGGCTTTCGCCACGTCGATCCCGGTGCGTATCCCGCCGCTGGCGATGATGGGAAGCTCTGGGACAGCCGCCCGCACCTGGATCAGGGCGTCCGCTGTGGGGATACCCCAATCGGCGAAATCCGACGCGAGCCTGGACCAATGCTCGTCCGGCGCGCGGAAATGCTCCACGGCGCTCCACGAAGTGCCTCCGGCACCGGCCACATCTACGGCCGCAACGCCCGCATCTGCCAGCCACCGGGCGACTTTCGCCGATATCCCCCAGCCAACTTCCTTCACCAGCACGGGAGCATCCAGGTCCCTGCAGAGTGCTTCTATCTTACCCAAAACCCCAGCCCAATTCCAGTTACCGTCGAGTTGCAACGCTTCCTGAAGCGGGTTCAGGTGCAATATGATGGCATCTGCACCTGCCATCTCGATTGCTCGGCGGGCTTCGTCCACGCCGTACCCGTAATTAAGCTGCACAGCCCCCAGGTTTGCCAGCAAAAGTATGTCCGGGGCGACCTTGCGCACCTGGTAAGTGACCTCCAAAACGTCATTCTCGACTGCCGCCCGCTGAGAACCCAACCCCATGGCGACGCCGGTAGCCTGGGCAGCCTCGGCCAGCGCCAGGTTGACCCTCTCCGCTTGGGCAGTACCTCCGGTCATAGAGGATATCAGCAGCGGGTACCGGAGGTGTTTTCCCAGGAAACCCGTGGAGCAATCCACATCGTCGAGAGCGATCTCCGGCAGCGCCTGGTGGACGAGCCGGAAACGCTCCAGACCTGTGGTCACATTGGGGAAACCAACATTTTCCTCCAGCGCTATGCGGAGATGATCGGCCTTCCTGCGTTCGTGCCGCCCGGACATAAGCAACTCCCGATTAGAAATAGCTAATCACATTTTACCAAAGCCGTTCCACGGCGCGCAAATGAGGGGCAGGGCGGGATTTCAAAGCAAACCGGAGCCCAAAAGTGCTCCTGGAGGCCCTTACGCTCGATACAGGGCCTGCCCCGTGGAATAGCATTCCACAGGGCCTGTGCTGTGACTTTCCGGGCGTTGACGGAGACCTTCGGAAGGGCAGGTAAATTTCTGGAGGCCCGTAGGGTCCCCAGAAATTGCTTCGTCTCCCCCTCATCTCGCTCCTTGGTTTTTCCAGATGGGCATGCTACAATATGCAGCAAATCCGTGCTCCACAGACGCAACCTTCCGGCAATCCATCGGCAATCGTCAGTAGGAGCTCATCCAGGCGTGGGGGGCAGCAGCACCATGGTCGAGCATGATGCTACCTTCCAGTAGGCGGTACGATGATCGACTTGAAGCGACTGCAAAATCTGGACTTACAGACTATCCCCAGGTGGCAGATACTCCTGGGGAACACTTTTCTCCGCCTGAATTACAACTTTCCCAGGCGGACGGAAATCGTCATAGAAAATTACGGGCGGATCCCCAAAGATCGTCCTGTCATTTTCGTGATGAATCACCCGGACAGATACAGCTATCTGCCGTTCATGTATCGTCTGTACCGCCTGGGCTACCCATTCTTCTGCACCGTCTGGATCAAGGGAAAATACTACCAGAACCCTATCATGGGTGCGTTCTTCGACCATGTCAATGGGATGCCCTTGCCTTCCAGAGGATACCTGATAGTCGTGGATTTCAAGAGGACGCTGAGACGCAAGCCGGACGACCAAGAGTACCGACTCCTGAGACAATGGGTGGATGGAAAAATCAGCGGAGAGGAGTTCCGGCTGCAAACGAATCCAGACCTGGTGAGAATTGCTTTCAGCCCCCACGGTGATTTCGACCCCGCTGCCGAGAATTATGCCCAATACCTGACCCGGCTTTACCAGGAGATGATGTCACTGGTGCTGAAGCACTCGGAGGATGCCTTGCTCCACAAATCCCTGAACCTGATTGTCTTTCCAGAAGGCACAAGGTCATTGCGCCTGCACAGGGCCAGGAACGGTGTGGCGCAGCTGGCGCTCTACCTGAAAAAGGTGCCCATAGTGCCTGTAGGAGGCAACGGATCGGAGAAGTGCTACCCAGGCGCTTTCCCCATCTCCAGAGGATGCCGGATACTCTATCGCGTCGGCGAGCCAATACTGCCGGATGGCGAGACGTGCCGATTCTCCATCAAAGAGCCTTTCACACCGTTCACAGTCGAAGCAGAGCGAAAGCACCACGAGGAATTTGATGGTCTTGCCGATCTGATAACCCGACGGATTAATAATCTGCTCGATCCTCAGTATCAGATGCAGGAAGGAGAGGAAGAAAAAAAGGACATGGGGAGGTTCCTATGATTCTGGATGACATCGCACTCATGAGTTCCCTGGACCAACAGGGAATGCGAAAACATGTAGAGGCTCTACCGGAGCAGTGTCGAGATGCCTGGGAACAAGGCATGGCGCTGGATTTACCGTCCGACATGGGCAGAGCGAAGTCCGTGGTCATCGCTGGCATGGGCGGCTCCGCCATCGGCGGGGATCTGGTGCAGCGGTTGCTGGTGGGGCGTGCTGGCGTCCCCGTGTGGGTGGAACGAGGCTACTCAATGCCTGCCTGGGTCGGCTCTGACACCTTGGTCATCGCATCGAGCTACTCCGGGAACACCGAGGAAACGCTCTCGGCATTCGCCGACGCCGGGCACAAAGGAGCAATGCGGCTTGCTATCACCACCGGAGGGAAGCTGAAAGCGGAGGCGGAGAACGCAGGTGTGCCTGTGGTAACGATTTCCTACCAATCCCCGCCCAGAGGCGCACTGGGCTACTCGTTCGCCCTGATCCTGGCTTCCCTGGTCAGGGTTGGTCTGGCACCGGACATGTCAGACGAAATGGAAGAGGCCATTGATGTGATGGACGCATGGCGGGGCGAGATCGAGCTCGAAGTGCCCACACCCAGGAACGAAGCAAAGAGGCTGGCGCAGGAGATCTCCGGGCGAATGCCGATGGTTCTGGCAGGGCCCACACTGGCATCCGTTGCCCGGCGCTGGAAAGGGCAGTTCAACGAGAACGCTAAAGTTTGGGCGCAGTTCGATGAGCTGCCAGAGTGGGATCACAACGGCATCCTGGGGATGCGCTTCCCACAGGATGCGGCGGACAGGACATACGTCATCTATCTGAACGCTCCGGCGGACTTGGAGAGAATCAAGATGCGTTGGGAGATCAGCAAGAGCCTGATGAAAAAGCACGGGATCAGGACGCACACCGTCATAGCCCGCGGCGAATCGGCCCTGGCGCAAGTGCTCGGGTCCATCCATTTTGGCGATTTCGTCAGCCTCTACCTGGCCTTCCTCAATGGTGTCAACCCGACGGAGATGGCAGCGATCGAAGACCTGAAGAAAGAGCTGGCATCAGGCCACAGACCCTGACACGAAGCCGTTGCGAGACGACAGTCAGTTTTCCACATGCGATTCAGGAATATCCCCTTGTAAAATCATATGCGACGGGGCTTCCGAAGCGAATCGGAAGCCCCAAGCTGTCCCAGGAGCCTTCTCGACGCACCCGGGACGAATCACGATTCACCATTGGGGTTGATGAAAATCGACGACAGATCCTGGGGACCTTACAGGTCCCCAGGATCTGTTCCGAAATCTCTATGCCAGTCAGCGCTTGCGCAAACGAGTAAGGCGGAAGTATACTTGTCAACGAGGGATAGAACGCCGAAAAACACAAGGTCAGGAGGGAAGAATGAGGCATTTTGTTTCCGTAGCCGATCTCACACCGGAGGAGATCCAAAAAATCCTGGATTTCTCCATGGCATTGAAAAAAGAACGGACCGAAAAAGGGGAAAACAAGCCAATACTCAAAGGTAAAGCGTTGGGGATGCTCTTTCAGAAGCCGTCACTGCGCACGCGTGTCTCCTTCGAGATGGCGATGGTACAGCTAGGGGGATACGCTTTCTACCTATCGCCCAACGAAGTGAAGCTGGGCCAGCGAGAGAGCGTGGCTGACGTAGCACGTGTCCTTTCCCGGTACGTCGACGTCATTATGGCTAGGGTGTTTGCTCACGAGCATATTCTGGAAATGGCCAGGTATTCCAGAGTCCCGATCATCAACGGCCTCTCCGATTTCAATCATCCATGTCAGGCCATTGCCGATTTCTTCACCATAATGGAGAAAAAAGGTACCCTAAAAGGACTGAAACTGGCTTTTGTGGGCGATGGGAACAATGTTGCTACGTCCTTGATCCTCACCGCCACCAAACTCGGCACTGATTTTTCCATCGCCACGCCGCCAGGGTACGAGCTCCCAAAGAACGTGGTGGATCAGGCCAGGAAATTCGCCGAGCATTCAGGAAGTGATATCTCCATCACCAACGACCCTCACAAAGCTGTGAGAGACGCAGATGTGATCTATACAGACGTGTGGGCGAGTATGGGACAGGAAGCGGAGTCGGAAAAGCGCCGTCGTGTTTTCCCACCGTACCAGGTCAATGAGAAACTCGTGGGTGAGGCAAAAAACGATGTAATCGTAATGCATTGCCTGCCGGCCCATCGAGGGCAGGAAATAACCGATGGGGTCGCCGACGGGCCCCACTCCGCCCTTTTCGACCAGGCAGAGAACCGGATGCACGCACAAAAAGGCATAATAGCGTGGGTTCTGGAGAAAATATAGGGCTACCTCGGAAATAGCTCGTGGACAACATGGATAACACAAAAACCAGAGCCAGATCGGCAGGGCTCCGTAAGGTGGGTTGTTGCCCGTCTAGGGTGCCCCCACCTATTTTCGTCGTCATGCGACGAACGGCCGATCATGGTGAACGTTCACTGAACACTTATGGAATTTGATGTCTCTCCGGAGCGACGGGGATTGCGATGGCAGACACGCTGGCAATTTTCTCACGTTTCAATTGGATGAGCGCCATAGATGTGCTCTTCGTGACGCTGATATTCTATGGTGTCATACGTTTGCTTCAAGGCACGAGAGCTATCGCTCTCCTCCGAGGGCTAATCCTGGTGCTGCTGGTAATGGTCGTCCTGACGAATTTCACGAAACTGGCAGCTCTGAAATGGCTGCTGAACCAGCTCATCCCGGCATTTCTGATCTCCATCCCGATTATCTTTCAACCGGAATTGCGTCAGGCGCTCGAACGGCTGGGAAGGACAGCTCCGCTTCTCGGGCGTACTACCGAGCGCACTGTAGAAGCTCAGGTAGTAGAGGCGATAGTGCAGGCCACAGCTTCGCTGGCGGATAAGCGTCACGGGGCAATCATAGTGCTGGAAGGAGAAGTCGGGCTTCAGCCATATGTGGATGCCGGGGTTCCCATGGATGCGAAAGTGTCCGCTCCGGTATTGATGGCCATTTTCTACCCCAATGCCCCCCTTCATGATGGTGCCGTCGTCGTGCGCGGCGACAGGATAGTGGCGACCAGCTGCGTCCTCCCTCTCACCGACCGCCACCTGGACATCCAGTTGGGCACGCGGCACAGAGCAGCCATCGGGATAACAGAAGTGAGCGACGCGCTGGCCGTCGTCGTTTCAGAGGAAACCGGCAGCATCTCTGTAGCACGTAACGGCAGGATGGTCAGGTGGTTGGACGACCATCGCCTGCGGGAGATACTGCACAACTTTTATCATCCTCGCGGGGCTCTCCACAGGAACGGACATCGAGAACGCCAAGACGAGCAGCCGGAAAGAAAAGCGGACGGGGTGAAGTCCCAATGAAGAAACTCGACTTGATAGGCAACCTTAGCTCGTTTCTGCTCTCTTTCGTTCTCGCCATGGTGGTGTGGGCAATAGCTACACAAAAACAGGACCCGATCAGAACCGAAACTTTCGAGGCAGACGTACCAATAGAGTATTCTTTGCCTCCGAAAGGGCTGGTAGTCGTGGGGACGATAAAAAAGAGCGTGGACAAGATGGTTATACGCGCTCCCAACAGCAGCTGGCGTGACCTGAACAGGGACAAGTTCCAGGCAAAAGTGGATATCTCCTCCCTGGGCGAAGGCCTGCATGACGCACCAGTGCAAGTAGAATGCGCCGATCCTCAGGTTAGCATTCTGGAAGTAATACCAAAAGCGGTCAGCGTGAGGCTGGAAAGGCTGGTACAGAAGAAAGTATTGGTGGTGCCACACATTACCAGCGACGTGCCATTTGGCTACGAGATGGGGGTGGCAGATTTGTCCCCCAAAGAGGTGATTGTTGCCGGCCCATCTTCCTCGGTCGGCAGAGTGAAAGAGGCAATAGCCGAGGTGTACCTGGGCACTATCAAGAACACCGTAACCCGAAAAGCCAAGCTAACCCCTGTTGACAGCGATGGCAACCCTGTAAGCGATGTAGAACTTACCCCACTTGCAGTGACGGTCACCGTGCCAGTAAAGCAGCTCGCAGGCGTTAGAGAACTGCCCGTGGTAACCCAGATAGCGGGACGACCAGCGCCCGGTTATCGGGTAACCGGTATATCCGTATCGCCACAAGAAGTCAAGGTGCTGGGGAGCCCAAAGGATATCAAAGCGTTGCCGGGCTACGTGGAAACCCCACCTGTGGACGTTTCCAACGCCACTGCTTCAATTAAAGAGAGCCTTCCATTGAGCCTTCCCAAGAACATAACCGTTTGGGGAACTTACAGGGTAGCCGTGCATGTGGATATCGCGCCCATCGAGGGAAGTATGACAGTCCAGCGGGAACTGATCATAAGAGGCCTTGATCCGTCCTTGGAAGCTCAGTCTTCGCTGGACAAGGTGACGGTGATTCTCTCCGGCCCGATTTCGAAGCTAAACAAATTGCGACCCGAAGAGGTTCAGGTAATGCTGGATTTGAGCGGCCTCCAGCCCGGAGTGTACAACCTCCATCCGCTGCCGATACCTCCGTCGGGGGTTCAGATAGATAGTGTCATTCCCAGGATCGTAGAGGTAACCATAAAGCCCAAAGCTACGCCCGAAGCCACCGGGACCGTAACCGCTACCACAACCATCACGGCCACCGGCACGGCGACTGTCACCGTGACCCCAGCGTCATCCCCGTGACCTCGTCGGATTGCCTTTGGTGCCGGCAGCATCGCGCCCAGCCGTGTTGCTACCGGCATCCGTTCTTCGTCCCAACTGTGTGTTGGCCTACCCGATCACGCCCAGCTCCTTGCCGACTTTAGCGAATGCCTCCAGCCCTTTCTCCAAGTCTTCTCTAGAATGGGCGGCGGATATCATCACGCGGATGCGCGCTTTTCCCTTAGGCACGGTGGGATACCCAATGGCTGTACCGAAAACGCCTTCTTCGTACAGCCGACTGCTGAATTTCTGGGCCAGCCTGGCCTCTCCCAGCATCACAGGCGTGATTGGGGTCTGACTGTGGCCGATGTCGAACCCAAGGCGCTGCATCTCACCCTTGAAATAACGGGCGTTGTCCCACAGCCTATCCACGAGTTCTGTAGATTCCTGCAGGATGTCTACGGAGGCTATGCAGGCGGCAGTGTCCGGCACAGTCATGGCGCTGGAGAAGAGGAACGGTCTGCCACGCTGATGTAGCCATTCCACGATCCTTGAATTTCCTGCCACGTATCCGCCGACAACGCCAAAAGCCTTCGACATGGTCCCGACCTCGATATCTACCCTGCCGTGGAGTCCAAAATAATCCACGATACCCCGGCCACCATGCCCCAAAACGCCTTCTCCGTGGGCATCATCCACCATCAGAATAGCCTCGTATTCTTCTGCCAGGTCTGCAATCTTGTCCAGGGGGGCGATGTCGCCATCCATGCTGAAAACGCCATCCGTGATGATGAGGAGCCTGCGGTGTTTACCTTTGTGCTCTTCCAACACGCGCTTGAGATCGTCCGCATCGCAGTGTTTGTAGACGGCTCTATCAGCCCGACTCAAACGCACTCCATCGATAATGGAGGCATGATTCAACTCGTCGCTTACGATTAGATCGCCCCTGTCCGCGAGGGCGGGGATTGTAGCCAGATTCGCATTGAATCCGGACTGGAAAGAAATGGCAGCCTCAGCTCCCTTGAACGCAGCCAGCTTTTCTTCCAGTTCCAGATGGAGGCTCATGGTCCCCGCTATGGTGCGCACGGCACCAGGGCCGACGCCATATCTGTCGATGGCTTCTTTTGCTTTTTCCACCAAACGGGGGTGGTTTGCCAGACCGAGGTAATTGTTCGAGCAAAAATTGAGGACCTTGCGTCCGTCTACCACCAACCAGGGGCCTTGCGGGCTTTCGATAGTACGGATGTGAGTGTAGAGCCCGCTCTCTTTGAGGTCTTTCAGAGATTCGTCAATCCATGCAAGCTTGTCGCCCATGTTTCACCTCCTCGTGATAACATCTGTGCAGGGTAACTCCCCTCTCCCAACGTCGAACGACTAACGCCGATTAAGAACAACTTTCTCCCAAGATTATACCACACCCGGCGGTTCGAGGGCAGGGTCGGGGGTGGGGGAGCTCGAGGCTCGGGCGGGTCACTTGCCGGATACGGATTCCTTCAAGCGACGGATCTCTGTCTTGGTGAGATGCCGCCATTGCCCCGGCTTGAGCCCGTGGAGAGGAAGCGGGCCCAGCCCAATCCTGACCAGTCGCAGAACAGGGTGCCCAACGGCAGCCATCATGTGACGTATCTGTCGTTTGCGCCCTTCGCGCAAGGTTATCTTCACCCAGGCGGTAGCGCCTCTAGTGTGGACGTTCATTGGGGGCAGACCGCGAGGCGGCTCATGAAGAAGGGATACACGGGCTGGGGCAGTCGTATATCCCCCCTCAATCACAACGCCTCTCCGAAGCCTTGCCAGTGACTGGGATGAAGGCACACCCTGGACCAGCACCAGGTAGATTTTCGGGTGCTGATACCGGGGATGGGTGAGCCTATGGGCAAGGTCGCCGTCATCGGTCAGGAGCATGAGACCCTCGCTGTTGAGATCAAGCCTCCCGACGGGATACCAGTGACCTGATATCGGCACCAGGTCTCGCAGGGTTTTTCTTCCCTCTGGATCGGAGAGGGACGAAAGGATGCCCCTGGGCTTGTAGAGCACAATGTAGCAACGCTCCTGAGGAATCCGGACCCGCTCGCCATCCACCCGTATCACGTCTTCCTCAGAGTCCGCCTTCGCACCCAGCACTACCTTGTGCCCGTTTACGGTGACGCGCCCCTGCCGGATCAAGTCTTCACACATCCTGCGTGATCCGAAACCGGCTCTGGACAAGATCTTCTGTATTCTTTCCTCTCCCAACTGAGCAGTCCCTGAAAACAAAAATACCCCCCGGAAATCCAGGGGGCTTTTGGTTCTTTTGGAGCCGTGATGGCTAGAGCTTCTCGACGTGAGAGGCCTGAGGGCCCTTGGGGCTCTCCTCTACGAAGAACCTGACGCGCTCACCCTCTTCCAGGTTGCGGAAGCCTGCTCCGACAATTGCGGAATAGTGGACAAAAACGTCCCTCTGGCCTTCGCCATCCGGCGTGATGAAGCCGTACCCCTTGGTACGGTTGAACCATTTTACAGTACCCGTGATCTCCTGTGCCATAATACTCTTTCCTCCTGATACTACTACAGAAAAATCTAACAGCTTCCGCAACTGGAACGCTGACAAGCCGGGCACCACCCGTTGCGACTCCGCCACAAAAAATAAGCACCGCCGGTCTTAACTGCCCCGACGGTGCTTGCTTCCTGTCGGTAAGACTTACATCGTTGGTGCACGTCCCGGTCTTGCAAAACACATTATATCATAGCCCCTCAAGAGATGTCAAATCACAAATCGGAAACGAAATTCGAGGCAAATCCTGGGGCCCCCAGGATTCCCCTGATCTGCTGTCGCCTCTCATCAACCCTAAGGCCATTGCTTACAAGTTAAGGCCCCGCGGAGTTTGTCAAATTGAACAGCACCAAA
>CAZDOZ010000032.1:9390-17860 GCA_964507175.1 uncultured Anaerolineae bacterium | reverse complement strand
AATGCTCATCGCAGGCCAAAATATGCGACCACAAGAGTCCGCCTCTACTTTTCGAACAGATACACTCTGACAGCCATACGCTCTAGATGCAGGGCTTGTAGATCTCTGCGCAATCCGCATCGATTCGCGTGCTGTTCTCGGAGCATTCAAAGTGACTATTGGCTCAGCCATTACAATCATCATCCAACTCATTTTCCTGGAAGGGATCCTCTCCATAGACAATGCTGCGGTATTGGGTGCGATGGTTTCCCACCTGCCGAAGGATCAGTCCATACCCTGGCCTAAAACCCTCAAGCGCATCTTCCACGAACGTGCGGAGCGTATCCTTGGGCATCAGCAGCAGGCGGCTCTCCGCGTTGGCCTGCTAGGTGCCTACCTGGGGCGCGGGATCATGCTCTTGCTGGCAACTTACATAATCGAGAACCCATGGCTCAGGCTTCTGGGAGCGCTCTACCTGATCAAGATGGCAGCAGAACACCTGGGAGCACTGGCAGACCGGGATAGCGACATCCCCGAGACACTCGGAGAAGAATCACCGCAGGTAAAGCCGATCACAGGTAAGGGCTTTTGGAATGTCGTCCTCATAGTGGAACTCACAGACCTGGCGTTCAGCCTGGACAATGTGATCGCCGCGGTTGCCCTATCACAAGATTTCCTGGTCGTGCTCTTGGGCGTAGCCATCGGCATTCTAATCATGCGGTTCGCAGCAGGGATTTTTGCCCTGATAGTCGGGAAGCAACCAGGACTGGTACATGCCGCTTATCTCCTGATTCTGGCAATCTCCATCGAGCTGATTATCTCTGATTTCGGACACGTGGAAATTCATCCACTTCTAAAATTCAGCATCTCCCTGGCGATTTTGATCATAGTGTGGGTGTACATTCAGTGGCTGCGGGGTACCGGAATCGGACGGCATCTAAAGCCTTTCTGGGTCTTCATGCGCTGGGTGGATAAAGGCATCAGTTTGGCCCTGTGGCCGTTGTACAGGGCATGGGACATCCTGATCGGAGCATTCAAACAGCCATGAATCGCGAATCTAGCAATCGCCTGGTGTTGGCATCCGGCTCCCCGAGGCGGCAGGAATTGCTGCGACTCCTGGGGCTCTCATTCGCCGTCAGGCCAGTGGACATTCCGGAGAGCCAGGAAGACGGCGAGACTCCAGATGAGTTTGTGGCCAGGATGGCCTTGCACAAATCCAGGGCCGCCGCTCCCACACCCGGCGAGGTCGTGATAGCCGCCGACACCATCGTGGTGCTGGGGGATGATGTTCTGGGGAAACCAGATACAGAATACGAAGCGCTGGAGGTACTAAGACGCTTGCGCGGGCAGGCGCATCAGGTCAAGACAGGACTGACGGTCAGCACAGACACCATGACCGTGGTCGAGATCGCCACAACTACGGTCTGGATGCGCGATTATTCCGACGAGGAGATCAAGGCTTACATTGCCAGAGGCGAGCCGTTCGACAAGGCGGGGGGATACGCTATCCAGGATGAGATCTTCCGACCTGTGGCCTACTATCATGGATGCCCTATGAACGTGATGGGACTCCCACTATGTCGCCTGACAGCGCACCTGCGGAACTTTGGCGTCTCGGTGCCGGTAGCTCCTAAGGAGGTATGCCGAATTTGGTTTGGGGAAGAATGCGAAGATCCATTGTAATCCTTCTGGTGTCAGTGCTGGCGCTTTCCGCGTGCAGCAGGAATCCAAAGAAGGACAAAGAGGCCATCGCCGCGACGATCCAGGCGGAGGCGCAGGGAGTGGCGGAGCAGAACATAGACAAAGTCATGTCCCTGTGGGCCGAGGGTTCGGAGATACGGGATGTCAATCACACTCCTAACGACCCCAGCGATGATGTGGTATGGAGTGGGAAAGATGCCATACGAGAACGATATGTCAAGGTCGTGTTTCCAGGCAATCCATCCGTGGTCTCGCACCCGGAGATGAAGCTCTCCATTCACGGTAACAAGGCTGTGGTGACGACGACCACGAGGATTGGCAATGAAGTCGCTCCAGCGGGCGACCGCTGGACATTGCAGAAAGTCAGAGGCAAGTGGCTCCTGACAAGCCTGGCGTACAATCTGGAGAAATGACCCATGGCAAAGCCACCCGGAGTGTCTCTGGCGTCGCTGGTGCCCCGAACTCCCCTGTTCCAGGAAATTCCAGATATCACCTTGCGAAGCTCGGGGAACGATTGTCGAAATCCGAGTGCTGCCCAGAATATCGAGAGGATACATCCGTGGTCTACTTTCGGGGTAAGTGATGAGGAAGAACAAGCATACTTTGCGGAATTTCATCGGCGGCACGATGGACCTGGGGCTATTCATCTTCTATTTGAATCTGACATCCGCCGCTACAGTCCTCCCATTGCTCATCGATCACCTCACCGGTTCCTCCGTGTGGATAGGAGTGGTTACCACCATAAGCAGTATGGGATGGTACCTCCCGCAGATATTCCTCGTCCCTTACGTCAACCGCTTACGCAAGAAAAAATCCCTCGTGCTATGGACCACAGCGTCTGAGCGGCTGCCCACGCTGGTATTGGGGTTGATCTTCCTTCTATGTCCGGTGCTCCCTCCGCAGGCGCTGCTCTGGGCAGTGATAATCGCATCACTGTGGCAGGGACTGAGTGGAGGTCTGGGAGGCGCAGCATGGCAGGAAATGGTTGCCAAGTCCATACCTCACAGGCTTTGGGGAACTTTCTTCGGGGTTGGCAACGCCCTGGGCGGGGTACTGGCGATAGCGGGCGGAGGGATTCTAACCTACGTGCTCTCTCGCTACGCATTCCCCACCAATTTCGCGTACATCTTTCTCATCGGAGCGGCCATACTTTTCGTTGGGTACTGGGGCCTCGTGGTTATGGTGGAACCTGAGGAAGAAGTGACAAAACCCCTTCCCCCAGTCGGGCAATTCTTGAAATCTCTGCCGGATTTCCTGAGGAACCGACCAAACTTCTCGGCCTTTCTGATAGGACGTTCTCTGGGAATACTGGGATCCATGGGGGTGAATTTCTACGCCATTTACGCCTTGAGCCGTTACCACATCCCCGATAGCACCATCGGCATCTACACGTCGGTGCTGGCGGCGACCCAGGCACTTTTCAACCCTGCCCTGGGTTATCTGGGAGACAGGTACGGGCACAAAGCTGTATTGCTGTTTGCTATCCTTACCGAAGGGATCAGCGCAACCCTGGCGCTCCTAAGCCCAACCCCCTCGTTGTATTACCTGGTCTATTTCTTCCTGGGGCTTGCGTACACCGGATTTACAGTGGCAGGTCTGAGCCTCCCCCTGGAATTCGGGCGCGAGGGCGACAGAACGGCGTTCGTGGGCCTGACGAATACCGTCAGTGGACTCTTCTTTGGAATAGCTCCGCTGCTCGGAGGTATCATAGCCGGAATCGCAGGTTACCATGTTCTGTTTGCCCTGTCCGTCATTTTCGCCTTCCTGGGGTTCGTGTTCACCCGGAGGTGCCTGGCCGACCCGCGCTACGCTATGGGAGATTGAAGTCCCTGTATGCGAATTCAGGTCGGGGGGACGAAGTAATTGCTGGGGGCCCTACGGGCCCCAGGAATTGACCTACCGGTCGGAGGGCTTTCGCCAATCCCAGACCAGCTGCAGTATCGGCCTTGCATTGAGCTTGGGAGACTTCTGGAGCGTTCTCGGACCCTGATTTGCTTCGAAAACCCGAGCGGAAAGGATTTGCGCACCATGGAATGCTCAGGGTATAATGTCGTGAACTGGCGGGGGCGCATGTTCAGCCCACCGCTTTTTACTGTTGGGGCGGCATGACAGGGGGCAATGGGCCTCCGCGTGTTGCCACTACCGACAAAGTCCGATGGACAGAGCCTGATGGAAATCCGGGGTTTCCCCCCGGTCCAAATACCAGAGATAGATATAGGAGGAGAGACAAATGCCGAAAAGAACCTGGCAGCCGAAAGTGCGCAAGCGCCAGAAAACGCATGGGTTCCGCATCAGGATGCGCAGCACAGGAGGGCGTCGTGTGTTGAAAGCACGTCGCCTCAAGGGCCGACATCAATTGGCCGTCAGACGCTTGACTAAGTGAAGCGACGTTATCGCCTGCGGGACAAGGCCAGATTCCAGCAGGTTCGGGATGAAGGCAGGTCGTACGCGGACAGGCTCTGCGTTCTGGTCACACTCGAAAATGACATACCCTACAGCAGAGCTGGGTTTACCGCCAGCCGGAGGGTGGGAAAAGCAACGAAACGCAATAGAGCGCGCAGGCTTATGAAAGAAGCTGTTCGAATACATTTCGACGAGGTAGCTCCAGGATGGGACATGGTTTTCATCGCCAGACCACCCATCGTAAGGGCCGATTTCGTTATGGTAGAGAGAGCGATTTTACGCCTTCTTGAACGGGCCGGGGTATTGCTCAAGCCTGGCCCTTCCGGCATAGGCAAAACTGGATGAAATACTTGGTTCTGTGGCTTATAAAGTTCTACCAAAAATTCATCTCTCCTGCATTCCCGCCGAGTTGCAGGTTCACTCCCACATGTTCTCATTACACTTACGAAGCCATCGAAAAATACGGCCTTCTACATGGCGGATGGCTGGGAGTGAAACGAATCTCACGTTGTCATCCCTGGAACCCAGGCGGCTACGATCCTGTGCCGATCATCCCAGAATGGCTCCCGGTTGACCGAGATAAAGCCCCAGAAGGAAAAGAGAAAAAATGAGTGCACTTTGGGATTCGTTGGTCGTCATGCCTATTGTGGAGGCACTTGTCTTTCTGAACAAAGTGCTATCCGGCATGAGCGTGCCATACAGCTACGGGTTTGCTATCATCCTGCTCACGATAATCATCAAGCTGCTCACCCTACCATTAAGCCTGAAGCAATTGCAATCGATGAAGGCAACCCAGGAGCTCCAACCGCGTCTGAAGGAGATCCAAAAGAAGTACAAAAACGACAAGGAAAAGTTGACTCAGGCCCAGATGGAACTTTACAAAGAAGCAGGCGTCAACCCTCTAGGCGGGTGCCTGCCGATGCTGGTCCAGTTCCCGATCCTCATCGGCTTCTACAGCGCCATCTACAAAGCCGCCAGCCTGGGACACCTGACGAATGCCCAGTTCTTTTGGATCCCTGACCTGGCGTTCCCACCCAGGGGAGTAGGATTTAGCTGGGTACTCCCCAACTCGGACAAGTTCATCGGGTGGGGGCCGGCCATCGGCTACCTTGTCCTCCCGATCCTCCTGGTGGTGAGCCAGTACGTGATGCAGAAAATGACCGTCTTGCCCGGAAGCGATCAGGACTCCGGTCAGCAGATGATGAACCAGATGAACCTGTTCATGCCGATTCTGTTTGGATTCTTTGCCCTGCAGGTGCCCACCGGCCTCGACTTGTACTGGGTCACATCCAACATCCTGGGTATAATCCAGCAGTACTTCACCACAGGTTGGGGGGCTCTCTTCCCAGAAAAAGAAGAACCTAGGAAACAAGCCCCGAAGAAAAAACCGCCAGAAGAAGTCAAGGAAGAAATCCAAGAGGAGGCTAGCAGCGCTCCTGCCAAGTCTGGCTCTAAGCGGAAGAAAAAGAAAAAGAAGAGGAAGTAGCAATGGTGCATGAATTCAGCGGCAAAACTGTGGAAGATGCTATCCAGAAAGGACTAAACGATTTAGGGTGGAATAGAGACGAAGTCGACGTAGAGATCATCACCAAGGGGAGCCGTGGTGTCCTGGGGATAGGCGCAATGGATGCCCGCGTGGTGCTCCGGAGGATATCCCCCGCGCCCACGACGGAAGAGCCCCCTAAAATAACCACACCGGCCGAAGAGGCCACAACGCCGGAAAAAGAGAAACCCATCCCGGAAGCCAAGGCCGAGGCACCCGGGAAGGACGAGATGGTCCAAGTGGCAGTGGAAATGCTCTCGGAGCTGCTTCGCAAGATGGGGTTCGATGCCGACGTAACGCCGATTCAGGAAGAAGACCTGGCATCCGAGGGGAAAACCCACCTCGTCTTGAACATCACGGGGAAAGGGGACGACACAGACCTGTCCCACCTGATCGGACGGAGGGGAGAGGTTCTGAGTTCCCTCCAGTACCTGCTACGGATGATGGTGAGTCACAGGCTCAAGCGGTGGGTGGACCTGGCGGTGGATGTAAACGGTTATCGCTCTCACAGGGAGAGGTCTCTGATCAAGCTGGCCCACAGGGTGGCAGACCAGGTGGCCCAGAGCGGACACGGCATGGCTCTGGAAGCTATGCCGTCCAGAGAACGCCGGATAATCCATCTGGCGCTGCATGACCACCCGGACGTGACCACTCGGAGCATCGGCGAGGGAGAACACCGGCGGGTGACCGTGGTGCCGAGACAATCACCATGAGCGGCAGCCCACCACACAGCGATGAAAGTGCTTCCGCGCGTTGCCGGCCGACCGGATGAATTGATGGCGCTCAAAACTGTTGGGATGGGTGAGGACCAAAGGCACCGGTCAGGACGCTATCAGATAACCGGCTTCCCTTCACGATCTGCGAAGTCGGCGTAATCTATCTGCGGGAACGGGTTATCCGCGTCGGAGACCCAGCCCAGAAACTCCCGATCTTCGTCAGTGATGATTCCAGAGCGCGCAATCGCCGCCAGCCTGTGGAACCGGGCCAGATGTCCCTGGAACCGGGCGGTGGCGTAATCCCTGGCCTGCCCCGTGGTCACCAGGAAGGGCCAATCGCTGGACTGGAGGAGCACCTGCTCTCTGGCGATCTGCGCCAACACCCGGGCCATCTCCCCTTTGGCGTCGGGATGCATGGCGACGACTTCCTCCATCTCCCGTTCCGCTTTGTGGATCAGGGGCCACATCCACTCCGTCTCCGGGTTGAGCCACGTCCAGTGACCACCGCCGTTCCCCCAGGAACTCTCCGGAATGTCCAGGGACTCCGCGGGCGGATGAGCGTCCAGATATTCCCCGGCGGTAGTCAGCTCCACCTCCGGGTGATCGCTGAGGCGTCGCAGCACCTCTTTCAGCCATGCAATTCCCTCGAACCACCAGTGACCGAAGAGCTCCGTGTCGTAGGCGGAAACGATGATCCCATACTCCCCCGTCCGACTCGCGAAGTCGGCCAGCCTGTCCCGCACCAGATGGGTGAAGTGGTCGGCGTGGCTCTGCACCTGCCCGAACGCCCGCGCTGGATCGTAGAGGGCTTTCTGCCCCAGGTCCACCTGCGCCCCAGTAATCCGCCAGTACTGAAGCCCGGAGCGGTCGTCCTTTCGATGGAACTCACGGTACAGGTAGTCGCCGGGGTATCCGTGAGAGGCAGACCACACCTGCAGGCCGGTGCCCTCGTCCCTGCCGAAGACCGCCACTTTCACGTCCCGGACGTAGTACGGCCGGAAAGTAGTGCCCCGTTTCGCCAGCCTGCCCCTGTCCACATACTCGACAGCAATCCGCTTCGGGATCGCCCCGTAAGGGCCGACCGCATCTCCCGCGGCCTTTCCCACCAGCGCCCCTCCCTGGATCACATGAGTGTCGGTGAAGAAATAGCGGATGCCGAAAGCCGCGAGGAATTCCTCGATTCCCGGCTTGCGGTAGAGCTTACCGTCTGGGCCTGGCTGCATGAAAGTGGGCCTGTAGGCGCACTCTGGCAGCCAGATGCCCCTGGGGGCCCGCCCCATGTGCCGGATGGTGGTCTCCACGCCGGTCTTGATCTGTCCCCAGATGGAGGAATCCCGCTCCATCAGAGGCAGGTATCCGTGGGTGGCAGCGCTGGTGAGCACGTCCAGCACGCCCATATCCTGGAGCTGCCGGAACGCCCCCACCAGGTCGCGGGAGTACCGGTTCCGGAAGGAATCCAGCAGGTCCCGGAACCAGTCCCGGTACCATCGGGCCAGGTAGAGTAGGTGATCCCGTTCCCGCTGAGCCAGCACCGCAGCTGCCTCGTCCACCGGTATCGGTGGTGGGGGAAGACGGCGTTTCTCCTCCTGCGGCAGGGCATCGTAGAACTTCCAGGCACGTTCCTCGTCGGCAGCAGGTTCTTCCGATTCCGACCACTCCTTTTCCTCTGTTCCTTCTGCCTCCCCAGGCATCAGGTCGAGGATAGCACTCAGCCAGCGCGCCAGGGCAGTGTCGTGGGCTTCCCGCCACTCCTCCAGGACAGGACGGCTGAACCGCTCGATGTCCCCTTCGGCCAGTGCAATCCGTTCCTCCAGGTAGAACTCGAAATGCCGGAGTACGTCCCTATCTGCCAGTTGCTCCAGCAAGATCGGCGTGAGGCCGATGGTGAGCTTTGGCTTGTGTCCTCCCTCCACCAGATCGTAGAGGGCGTTCAGGATGGGGATGTAAGTTCCTGCCATGGCTTCATGCACCATTTCCTCGCCGTGGGGCCAGCGCCCGGCTTTCCGCACGTAAGGTAGATGGGTGTGGAGCACGAACACGAACGCACCAAGTTTTTGGTCCATGCGCTTAGGTTCCTCCTTGGTAACTATCCAGGTCGGCTGCGCTTTTCTAGGCAAAGCATCCTCAC
>CAZDOZ010000032.1:4489-9290 GCA_964507175.1 uncultured Anaerolineae bacterium | reverse complement strand
CGCTTTCTCACCGGTGAATACCTTCGCGCGATCCGCGCTTTGCCGCAGCCAATCCTGCCTGGGCAATCACCCTCCTATAAGACTGAATTGGATCGCGAACACGCTTGGTTCCACGGCCCGTTGTGTGCCATTGTAACATACCGCTGCGTGGTACAGCAAAGCCCCGGCTTGCTTGCCGGGGCTCTGTCAAAAGGCGGAGAGGGTGGGATTTGAACCCACGAGGGCTGTAAGCCCTACGCGCTCTCCAGGCGCGCGCACTCGGCCGGACTATGCGACCTCTCCATACGCCAAAATTATAACCGGAACTATGGAAAAATCAAAATCCAGAGAGCCCCGCGCAGGGGAGCGCTTAGAGAAGCACCGAGGACTTCCCCAGGTGTCCATGGGGTTGTTCCGAAATCCCAAAGTGCAATTCCACTTGCCAACATACCCCAAATAGGATAGAATTAAATTGCAAGTTTTGGACTTTTGGAAATGGTTGCCTTACCTGCGACAGATGGCACCTAGAAAACCGGACAAATCATGGTAAACAAATCAGGCTGTGCTGACGGGTGTGATTCAGTCAGCGGTGATTGACCTGTAGCATGGTTCAACGGAAAAAGGCTTTGAAAATGGCAAACAAGCAAATGGACAAGCAGAAGATGTTGGAGCTGACCCTTGCCAACCTGCGGAAGCGGTTCGGTGAAGGGGCAATTATGCGCTTGGGAGAGGCATCACACCTGCAAGTGGATGCAATTCCCACAGGGTCGATATCTCTGGATGTTGCGCTGGGAATCGGGGGGGTGCCTCGCGGAAGAGTAACGGAGATATACGGGCCGGAGTCCTCCGGCAAAACCACACTCTGCCAGCACATCATCGCTGAGGCCCAGAAAATGGGCGGCATGGCAGCGTTCATCGACGTGGAGCATGCGCTAGACCCTACCTACGCCGAGAAATGCGGTGTGAACCTGGACGATCTCTACATCTCCCAGCCGGACACCGGGGAACAGGCCCTGGAGATCGCCGAGTCTCTGGTGCGCTCCGGAGCGATAGACGTGGTGGTAATAGATTCCGTGGCAGCCCTGGTGCCAAGGGCGGAGATCGAAGGGGAGATGGGGGATGCGCACGTGGGCCTTCAGGCCCGCCTGATGAGCCAGGCGCTCAGGAAACTGGCTGGGGCTATCAAAGCTTCCAATGCTGCCATGATCTTCACCAACCAGATCCGCCATAAGATCGGCGTTTTCTTTGGCAGCCCAGAGACCACCTCGGGCGGGTTGGCGCTCCGATTCTACGCGTCCGTCCGAATGGACATCCGCAGAATCGAAGCGATAAAGGACAAGGGTGTGTCCATCGGGAACCGCACACGCGTCACCGTGAAGAAGAACAAGGTCGCCCCGCCATTCCGGATCGCAGAATTCGATGTGCTCTACAATGAAGGGATTTCCAGATCCGGCGAGGTCCTGGACATGGGCGTGAACATGGATATCATCGAGAAGCGTGGATCTTACTATTTCTACAAAGGAGGCCGCCTTGGTCAGGGGAGAGAGGTGGTGCGAAACTACCTGAAGGGAAATCCGGCCCTGTTGACGGAGATCGAGAACCAGATCCGGGAGAGTCTGGGGCTGCCTCTGCGCCCTGTGCCGGGGTCCGTGGCCGTGGCAGAAGCTGAGGAGGCGTAGGCTCCCCTGTGGCCGGGAAGGTGACTGCCCTGCGGATGCAAAAGCGCAGGAAGGATTGGGTAAACGTGTTCGTGGATGGGAAGTACGCTTTTGCCCTCCCCGATGTAAAAGCAGTTGGATTGCACTCAGGCCAGTATCTTTCCGATGAGGAGATCGCCGAATGGCGAAAGGTGCAAGCTAACGAGAAAGCCTACGAGCAGGCTGTGCGATTGCTGGGCAATCGCCCCCGCAGTCGATACGAGATACGACAGCACCTTAAGAAGAAAAAGGTAGCCTCGGAGGCGATAGAGGCTGTCATTCAGAGGCTCGACGCCGCCGGGTATTTGGATGACGAGGCCTTCGCCCGATTCTGGGTGGAGAACAGGCTACAATTTTCCCCCAGAGGCAGGAGAGCGTTGCGATACGAGCTACGCCAAAAGGGCGTGCCAGGTGATACGATAAAACAGGTGCTAGAAGACCTGCTGGAAGGTGAGAATGAGGAAGAGTCGGCCCTGGACGTGGCGACGATGTATGCACGCCGGTGGAAGGGGATAGATTACCAATCCTTCCGCCGAAAAATTGGCGGAGTTTTGTCCCGTCGGGGGTACGATTATAGCATTATCCAGAGCGTCGTTCGGCGTCTGTGGAATGAAAGAAGCGGAATGCCAAAGGACGACGAATGACATACGGGCACTGAAGTGCTCGGCTTGACGAACAGGCGGATAGCCTGTCTACACATATTCTACACATACAGGTGAAAGCAGATGTTTTTTGGAGAGAGACTCATTGTTGTCGAGATCGTCCTGCTACTCATCGTCGGTGCTCTCTCCTTTGCCTTAGGATATCTGGCGTATAAGACACGTCAGCGAGGTAAACTCAGAGCCGCACAGGAAGAAGCGGAGCGTATCCTTGAGGAAAATAAGGCAAAAGCCCGTGACATTGTCCTGGCAGCTAAGGACGAAGCGCTGAAGATTCGTAATGCTGCCGGGGTGGAAGTCGAGCGCCGGCGGCAGGAATTACAGAAGCAAGAAGAGAGAATTCAGCGGCGGCTCGAAACGCTGGATGGACGTTTGGAGCGACTGGATGCCAGGGAGAAAAGGCTGACACAGCGCCAGTCCAAACTGGAGAAAGATGCAGCAGAGGCAGAGAATCTTCTAAAGAGGCGACGGGCCGAGCTTGAGAGGGTGTCCGGCCTCAGCAGCGAGGAAGCCAAATCGCTTTTGTTGGACGAAGTCGCGAAAGAGAGCAGACAGGAAATGGCCCGCCTTATCCGTGAGGCCGAGGCCAGGGCAGAGGCGGAGGCGGAGCGACGCGCTGGCAAGATAATCGCCACGGTTATTGAGCGCGTTGCCTCGGATTATGTCTCCGAAGCAGTGGTCACTACGGTGCCTCTTCCTAACGATGAGATGAAAGGGCGGGTCATAGGCCGCCAGGGGCGGAACATCCGGGCTATCGAAGAGGCAACCGGCGTCGATTTGATAGTGGACGACACGCCGGAGGCGATTACCATATCCAGCTTCGACCCTGTGCGCCGAGAGGTTGCCAGGCTGGCCTTGAGCAGGCTGGTGCAGGATGGCCGCATCCACCCGGGACGGATCGAGAAGGAGGTAAAACGGGCCAGGAACGAGGTGGAAGCTATCATCCAGGAAGCGGGCGAGAATGCCCTCGTGGAGATCGGCATACATAGGCTTCACCCAGAGTTGGTCAAGCTCATCGGCAGGCTAAAATATCGCACGAGCTATGGGCAGAACCAGCTGGCCCATTCCATCGAGACAGCACACATTGCCGGAATGCTGGCTGCGGAGCTTGGCGGCGACGTCCGGGTCGCCAAAATGGGTGGCTTGCTTCACGATATTGGCAAGGCAGTGAGCCATGAGAATGATGGACCGCATGCCAAAGTCGGGGCTGAAATCGCCAGGCGCTACAAAGTGCCTGAACCTGTGGTGCACTGCATTGAGGCACATCACCATGAGGTAGAACCTGAAACCCTGGAGGCGGTCATTGTGGCGGCGGCGGATGCCATCTCCGGCGCCAGGCCGGGTGCCCGCAGAGAGTCGCTCGAAAGCTACATCCGGCGGGTCACCGCGCTGGAGGAAATCGCCAAGTCCTTCCAGGGAGTGAAAGAAGCGTTCGCTATCCAGGCAGGACGCGAGCTGCGCATTATCGTCAGGCCTGATGTAGTGGATGACTACGGAATCATCCAGCTTTCCAAAGAGATAGCGAAGAAAGTCGAGGAAAACCTGGAATATCCCGGACAGATCAAGGTTTTGGTCATTCGGGAATCCAGGGCGGCCGAGTACGCCAAGTAAGGATCGGGGCGATGCTTCGCGTCGTCCCAAAGTTCTGCCCAGGCAACATTTGGGTCAATTGATGTCGGTACACTGAAGTGCTTTCGTGTCCAACCTACGTCGGGCGGGCGCGAAAGCATGCATCTAAGCGGAACATCTGGCGGAGGCGAGCATATTGCCAGCGCTCCACAGCCATACATCGCAGCCACGTGCCGAGACGTTTTTGTGAGGATCTGGAACCCCTGGGACTCAACATTGGTGACAAATGTCAGCAAGTTCTCGTCTTCGAGTCAGTTTACGCAGAACGTGTAACAGCGACCGGGAGGTTCAAAATGGATATCATCAAAGTGTCAGCTCACTCACGATCCACCGCCGTCGCCGGTGCCATTGCAGGGGTCATAAGGGAAACCCGACATGCGGATGTACAGGCGATCGGCGCTAGCGCCGTCAACCAGGCCGTGAAAGCAGTGGCCATTGCCAGGGGGTACCTGCAGGACGACAACATTGACGTGGTAGCAATCCCCATGTTCATCGAGGTAGACATAGGGGGACAAGAACGTACAGCCCTGCGGATCACCGTGGAGCCGCGTTGCGCTCCTTGCGGAGAAGAAAAGGAAAGCTGACGTGGCCGGCCGTTTCGGGTGATCGCTGGCTTTCTTTCCCAGACCCAGTCCGTGAGTCTCCTTCGAACTCCTCGGGATTAGGATAGGGCACGGTAACCGCCACTCACCCTGAGTGCTTGAGGAGCATTTGGGGGTGATTGGCCAGGAAGTTGGGTGCTGTCATCTGAATTCCTATCGTGCCCGGCAGGTACGACACGCCTGAGTTGTTCCATGCCCGGTCGGACCACACCACAGCCCAAACCTGGCGGACTGG
>CAZDOZ010000032.1:0-4389 GCA_964507175.1 uncultured Anaerolineae bacterium | reverse complement strand
CTGAGTTGTTCCATGCCCGGTCGGACCACACCACAGCCCAAACCTGGCGGACTGGCATGTCCCAGCTGCACACGCCAAGGCTGGCTAGAACGTGCCTTTGTGTGCCGACATTGCCGCACACTGACATCATCGTTCAGTGCTCTTACAGGGGGGTGACGCCATGGTCAGTGAGGAAATCAAAAGGCGGGTGGAGGCGCTGCGCAGAGCCATAAATTACCACAACTACCGATACTACGTCCTGGACAGCCCTGAAATCAGCGACGAAGAATTCGATGCCCTGATGCTGGAGCTCCAAAGGCTGGAGGAACAGTATCCAGAGTTGGTGACGCCTGACTCCCCAACCCAGAGGGTAGGCGGGACTCCCGCCGAAAAATTCCACAAAGTCAGACATCCTGTTTCCATGCTCAGTTTGCAGGACGTGTTCGACCAGGCGGAGTTGCAGGCGTGGCGGGATCGGGTGTTCAAGCTCCTGACTCCAGACGAGATAGCCTCTCTTCGATACGTCGTGGAGCCAAAAATAGACGGCTTGACGGTGGTGCTCCACTACGAGCATGGTTTGTTCACCCTGGGTGCGACTCGTGGGGATGGGACCGTCGGTGAGGACATCACCACCAACCTCCGGACAGTGAAAGCTCTCCCCCTCCGGATACCGGTGCAGGACAGGGGAGAACCTGCTCCGGCTCGCCTCGTGGTCCGGGGTGAAGCATACATCTCCATCGAGGATTTCCGCAAGCTCAACGAGGAGCAGGAGGCAAAGGGACTGAAGAGTTTCGCCAATCCCAGAAACGCTGCGGCTGGTTCCCTGCGCCAGCTCGATCCTCGCATCACTGCCCAGAGGCCCATCAGCCTTTGGACGTACCAGGCGGTTTTGGTCGACGGGAAGGATATCCACACCCAATGGGAGGCGCTGGAGTACCTGAGGCGCCTGGGATTCCCTGTCAACCCGCTGAACCGGCTTTTCGACGATTTCGACAAGATGGCCTCCTACTGTATCTCCTGGGAGAACGAAAAGGAGAACCTCCCTTACGAGGCTGACGGCCTGGTCATTAAGATAAACGATTTTGCGATCCAGGAGAAGCTGGGAAGTGTGGGCAAAGCCCCGCGCTGGGCCGTTGCCTACAAATATCGCAGCCAGGAAGCAATTACCAAACTGCTAGACATCCGGGTGAATGTGGGGCGGACGGGCGTCCTGACCCCATATGCTGTACTGGAACCGGTGCAAATTGGCGGTGTCACGGTCAGCAAGGCTACCCTCCACAATTACGATTACATCAGGGAGAAAGACATACGCATCGGCGATCTGGTGGTCGTCATGCGGGCTGGCGAGGTAATTCCTCAGGTGGTGAGACCGGTGAAAGAAGCTCGCACTGGCGAAGAGAAAATCTTCACCATGCCGGACAGATGTCCCATCTGCGGCGAGCCGGTCGTCCACCCGGAGGGCGAGGTCGCCTACTACTGCATCAATGCAGCGTGTCCGGCTCAGCTTGCCCGGGGCATAGAGCATTTCGCCTCCAGGGGTGCAATGGACATCGCCGGTCTGGGCGAGAAGCAAGCACATCTGTTCGTGGAGCTGGGCCTGGCCCATGACATCGCCGATCTGTACTACCTTAAGCCGGAGCACCTGCTGCCTCTGGAAGGTTACGGCGAGAAGAGAGTGCAGAACCTCCTGTCGGCGATCGAGGCAAGCAAGGACCGCCCGCTTTGGCGGCTCATCAACGGGCTCGGGATAAAGTTCGTGGGCGCCGAGGTAGCGCGCATCCTTGCAGAGCGCTATCGCTCGATAGACGCTCTGATGGGAGCCCCCAAAGAGGAACTGGAGGAGATTCCGGGGATTGGCCCAAGGATTGCCACCAGTGTGGTGGAATGGTTCAAACACGAGACCAACCGACAGGTGATCGAGAAGCTCCGGGCTGCCGGGGTGCGGATGAGCGAAGAGCAAGCACCGGAAGAGGTTGAGGAGAAAAAGCCGCTGGAAGGACTGACTTTCGTCATAACAGGCACACTTCCCGGCGTCTCCCGCCAGGAAGCGAAAGAGATGATACAGCGGTATGGCGGCAGAGTGACCGACTCCGTGAGCAGGCGCACCAGTTACCTGGTGGTCGGCGAATCCCCAGGCAGTAAGCTGGAGAAAGCGAGGAAACTAGGTGTTCACACCATATCCCTCGACGATCTCCGGCGGATGGTGCGGGAAGAGAAGTAGATGCGGGGCTTGCCGTACTCCCTACTCAGGAGGAGATGCACGTGCAGTTTTCGGAGATAAACGGTGAAACCAAACTTGTAGGGATCATGGGGTGGCCTGTAGCCCACACCCTCTCCCCAATTATGCACAACGCGGCGTTCCGAGCCCTGGAGATGAACTGGCGGTACGTTCCCCTGCCCGTGCGCCCTGCTGATATCCATGATGCACTGGTCGGGCTCCGGGCCCTTGGTTTCCGCGGGGCTAACCTGACCGTGCCTCACAAAGAAACAGCGATCCAGTTTCTGGGCGGGGTAGGTGAGGCGGCCGGGGTGATCGGCGCTGTGAACACAGTCGTCGTGCGAGAAGATGGCTCCCTTTTTGGCGAGAACACCGATGCCATCGGCTTCCGAGACGATTTCGGGGCGCTTCAGGTGGAGGTAGCGGGCCGGAAAGCGCTGGTGCTGGGTGCCGGAGGGGCCGCCAGGGCTGTGGTTTATGTGCTCCTGTCCCAGAAAGCGGAGGTTTGCATTCTGAACCGATCTCCAGATCGGGCAGAAGGTTTGGCCGCGGAAATGGCAGCAAAGCTCGGCGGGAACGCCTGCTCCGGCCCGCTGACCCAGATCCCCAAGATGGCTTCGTGGGCCGAGATAGTGATCCAGGCGACCCAGGTTGGTATGTGGCCTGCGTCGGATGCCAGCGTGTGGCCTGACGGCGTGCCGTTCCGGCCGGGTCAGGTGCTCTACGATGTGGTCTACAGGCCGGAGGAGACAAAAATCATGAAACAGGCCAGGGCCGGAGGCGCCAGGGCATTCAACGGGCTTGGCATGCTCCTGCGGCAAGGCGAGGCGGCGTTCCGGCTCTGGACAGGGCGCACCCCGCCGCTGGGGGTTATGGAAGCTGCCGTGCGGCTGGGGTGGTAATGCCGGGTAGCGGAAGGTGACGCCTTCAGCTACCCAGAGAGCAAAAACACGCCTTGTTCTTTCACTCGCCGGATGGTGCCGGCGGTTCGGGCGGCTCGGCAGGAGGTGATGGAGGCATGGGCGGCAGAGCAGTCGGCTCTTCCCTGGAGAGTGGATTCCACCCGTACTCCCTGGTGCCCAGCCGGGTCAGGACCGCAGCGCCAGCACCTGTCATCACTGCCAGCACTGTTATTGCCCAGCCGATGCATGGAACCTTTCCCAGGAGGGCAAGGAGAATCACCCCTACCACCGCGGATAGAATCGGCACCGGCTCTTCCACGTTTAATGCTACCAGGAGCCGCTGTCCCAGGATGTACCCCACAGCCAGCCATCCCACGGCTGCCAGCACGATCAACAAAAGCCACAAAAGGAGGCCAAAAGGTATCAACAGGATCAACACGATCATCAGCAGCCCCACGGGGAAACCCAGTATCAAGGCAAGGAACCCTACCCCCAGGCTTGGGATCACCTGCCTCACCGAGGTCTCGCCGATCCGGTGCAGCTCGTCTGGCCAGATGGCGGCCACGGCCACAGCCAGCAGAAGCAGAAACAGGAGCGAGAGGGTAAACTTCACCAGGCTCCAGAAAAGGGCCACTCCCGTCATGGGATGGACGAGCGAGAAGGTGAAGGGTGAGAGACCGATGCGAAGACGCCCTTCGGGAAGAGGCCACGGCAGGTTGTTCGGCCCTTCCACAACCCGCTCAGCATAGTAATCGGTTCCCTTCAGATTGGCGCCGGGGCCCAGTGCCAGGTCGCCGTTGATCCTTGTGCCATTAGTCAGCTCGATGGAGCCCCCGGCGGCGCTCACGCTGCCGTCGACCGTGACCCCTTTCAAGTGCAGGGAAGCGGCCATCATAGCGATATCCCCGTTCACCCGCACATCTTTCTCCAGCGTAGCAGTGCCTCCAGCCAAGACCAGGTCGCCATTGATGGTGGCACCCTGCTCCACGGTAGTGGTGCAATTCATCAGCACCAGGTCTCCGTTGATGGTCTTGCCCGCCTCGACGTGGTACGTCTGCCCCCACAGTACTACATCTCCTCTGCCGGTCTCCGTCCCGGAATTCGGGGCAGCGATGCCCGCGACGGGTAGGGATATCAACAGCGTTAGAACGAAAGCCAAAACCAGGAATTTCTTCACTTTTACCTCCTTTTGCCGCCGATGACTTGGCGTTTCCCATAGGATACTAACCCGGACGAGCCAGGACCAATCCATGGACCACTCACCTGCCGTCCAAAGATGAAAGGCTCGGA
>CAZDOZ010000031.1:4842-17861 GCA_964507175.1 uncultured Anaerolineae bacterium | reverse complement strand
CTCATATTTTCTTCGTCTGGACCGAGGAGCACGGAGGACCCTACGTCGGTCTTGTCCAAAGTCCAGTCTCGAAAAAACTGTCCGTTTTCGCTATCGGTCAGGCAGGCACCGCCATCTCCCTAATCCTTGCTCCACCGGTTGCAATCTAGCCCCGTCGTGCTCAAGATGTAGTACCATCCCCCGAAGCATTCCCTATATTGTGCGCTTCTGCACCTCGAACGGATGTATCCCGCCACATCTCGACCCCACTCAATTCCCACCCACCGGCTCATCAGCCCTATAAAGGGGTTGAAGAGACGATATATCTTCCAGGTACTTTTCCTCATCCCGATCATTGCAAACCGGCCTTCCGGCCTCAGCAAGGCAAACATCCGCTCCAGCGCGGCTTTGTAATCTGGTATGATTGTCAGCGCGAACGTGCAGAGCACTGCATCGAACAGTATCCCCGGGTCATAGTCCACGATGCTCTGGTTCACCAATTGCACGTTCGTCCACCTATGCTTCTCCACCCGCCTTTGCGCCAGTTTCAACACTCCCGACGAAATGTCCACCCCAACAAGCTTTCCTCTTCCACCCAGGTAGCTTTCGATGACCTTGAAATTGAAACCAGGGCCACAAGCCACATCGAGCACCGCAGATTCTTCATTCAAGTTCAGCGCAGCTACGGCCTCGTTCCGATAGATCGACCTCTCAGTGGCACGACCGAACAGCGCATCCAATTCCCAAAACAGAGGCACCCTGGAAGACTGGTCGTACAGGCGCCTGATGGCATCGTCATCGAAATCCATTGACCTCCACCTCCAATCCAGGGGACGGAATGGTGCAGCCAGTGCAAAACGCAGCGCTTGTGGCGGAGAGCGATGAGGATAAGCCCCACCCGCGCATCCTCGATCGTATCTTCGTTCTCACCCTTCCCATGGCGACTGGGGCCTGCCGTACTTGAGCGCGTAGTAATTCCAGACGCCGCGAGCCAGTCGCTGAATGGTCACGCTCCCCAGGCCCCACGGAATCTCCGGCGGGTGGTAGATGTAAATCGATAGGACGAACTCACCGCCGGGGCCCCAAACTACGGCCACGTCCCCGTAACTATCCTTGATGAACCCATGCTTGTGAATCGCTTTCGTCCCAGGCGGGAGCCCAGCCGGGATCAGGCGATTTTCCTCCTCCAGGGACATGAATTCCAACAGACGCTGGCATTTTTTCTCCGAGAGAGCTGGATCGGATAGCAACTTCCCGCTTCCCTCGGCGCACCTAGCAACTTCTGCCAGGAATCTCCCCATCTCCGCCGCCGTGGTCTGCATGGCAGGGTCGGGGTGTGTGTCCAGCTTTTTATCGCGGTTCGCAGGCGTCGGGATCTCCTTTTTCGGCGGTTCGGAAAAATATGGTGCGGCGATGTACGTGCTATCCAGGCCAAGCTTTTTCAGATACCCCGTGACCACATCGCACCCTTTTCTAGCGTCTCCATCGCCCGTCAATGCCAGCAGCTCGTTGGAACTCTTGTTACCGCTCTTGCCAAGCATGTTCTCCATCAAGGATTGCACCTGCTGCGGCAATGGCAAAGATGATTTCCGCACCACCATGAGGCCGATGGGCACTTTTATCGTACTCATCGCGGCAAACGCCACGTCCTCCTGGTACCCTGCCTCACTGCCATCCTTCAGATCCTGGGTGTAAACACTGACTATGCCAGGGAATTTCGCCGATGCCTGCCCCAGCAAGGCAGTCAGGTCTCCAGGTGAAACAGCGGGCACAGGCGCTTTCTCCACCACCAATTCCCCCTCACGCTGATACGGGTTCTCCAGGGCTGCCAGTATCCCTTCCGCCGATTTTTCCATATTCAGGCGTGTCCCCTCGCGCCCTGGCAAAAACACCATCCGGGTCGAATCGCCGCGTGGAGGCTTGGGTGGGCGGTCGTACCGCTGGCTGATCTTCAGCATCCAATCTCCCAGAAGTGTAGGGTCCCATGACACCACAGGGGAAATATCTGTGTGCAGCGGAGCTGCGCCTGCCAGGTACAAAACGAAATTTGCCCAATAGCGCCATCCTGTGTTGACCTGTTGAGCCTTGGTCAGCATCCTGTCCACATCAACCCGAAACCTGATCTCGCTAGGACGCAGAATAATCCTGTGAGTGCCATAGCGCAACGAGATCGGCTCAGCCAGGCGCTCCCAAACAGCTTTTTTCACCATTTCTACATCAGAAACGCCCCGGAAGTCCATGCCGTCCAAGGTTACACCCGGAGGAACAGGTTTCTGCAACGACCGATAAGCATGATATCTCGGGTAGAGAAGCACCGCCCCCACGAGGAGTAGCACCAGAACGAACATGCGCAGTGACGAACGATCAGCCATAGTACCCTCATGATGAACCAGCGAACGAGTGAATCAGGAAAACGGCCTCTCGCCGAGAATGTTTTGCTGATTCGCATGCTCGCTGATTCCGCTTCATGGTGCCAGTATATCGGTGAGGGATACAAGTCTGTACCCCTCCCCAGTCAGCGTTTTGAGCGCCATCTCCAGCGCTTCCGGATCATAGCTGTGGCTGGTGTGCATGTAGATGATGTCGCCTGGACGCACACCGTCCACGATATTGTGATAGACTTTCTTCGCGTCGTGATCCCGCCAATCGTAGGAATCGTGGCTCCAGAGAATGTGAGTGTACCCAAGCTCGTATGCAGTCCGGATGCTCAGGGCATTCCGATAGCTGTAGGGCGGGCGGAAATACGGTTTCGGGTCCTTGCCGGTGAGCTCCACGATCAATTTCTCGGTGTCTGTAAGCTCTTTTACCATCTGTTCCCTGGTCAGCTTCCTGAAATCTGGATGAGTCCAGGAATGGTTCCCGACCTCGTGTCCCTGGGCCACTATTCGCTTGACAGCGTTTGGATGCGCTTTTGCCCATGCTCCCTGGATGAAGAAAGTGGTGTGATAATGATATCTTGCCAGGATATCCAGGATTTGATACAAGATTTTTGGGTTCCCCTCCACGTCGAATCCGATTTGCACCTGCTTCTTGGACCGGTTTCCGTGATAGACCAGGTGCAGGCTCGGCGTAGGCCGGGCGACGACCACCGTCGGCGAAGGCGTGACAGTCGCCGTGGCTGTCGGCGTCGGCGTCGCTGTGGGGGACGGCGTCACGGTCGGCGTGGAGGTAGACGTCGCGGTTAGCGTAGGTGTGGGGGTCGCCGCCGCCGTACTGGTCGGAGTCAATGTCGGGGGGTTCGTGGCCGTAGGTGTGGGCATCGGGGTCACGCCGGAACATGCCGACAGGAAAAGAAGCTGCAATATTGCACTCAGCAAACAAACCCTCGCCTTCATCATCATACCTCCTCTCCATCGATTTTCGCCATGCCAAGGCGAAACGCTGCCAGCAACACCCCCATTTTCAGCGCGCCGTCCACGTATTCGCCGTTCAACACACCCCGAAGCACAACCTGAAACGGCCTTTGAATCACTTCCAGATGCTCGTGAGGATCAAGATGCTGCCCCGACGGATTCTCTTCGAGATCACGAGCCAGGTAAAGATGCGTCCCCGACAGCAATCCACCGGGATATGGCATGTAATACCCCAGCTTCTCCCACCGAGAGGCACGGCATCCGGTTTCCTCCGCGAGCTCCCGCCTGGCTGCCAACGCAGGGTCTTCGCCCGGCTCGATACGCCCGGCGGGCAAATCGTAAATCACCTTGCCCAGTGGATGCCGGTACTGCCTGGTGAGGAGCGCCATACCCTCATCCGTCACCGCCACAGTCGCCACGGTCTCGACAGGAGACACCAGTACATAGTAATCCATCTCCTCACCGGTGTCCTCCTTCCGTATCCGATCCACCCTGAGCCGGATGAACGGATGGTCGAAGACCATTTTGCTCGACAGAACTTTCCATTTGTCCATGAATCCAGCTCCGTGTCTGCCATGAGTGGAGTGGTTGCCACTTCGCGAATGGCAGCCGCTTCCTCTATCTCACCTCGTCACCATGGGCAGGTACATTTCAACAGGAGTAACCGTTGCCGTCGGTACCGGGGTAAACGTAGGTGTTGGAGTAGCCGTCGGCACAAATGTGGGCGTAGGGGTAGGTGCCGGTGGTGGCTCCAGTTCATAGCAAAAAACGAGCTTCGGGCCTTTCAATGTGTTCACTGGAGGCTCGTTCATATGCTTCTTCGACGCCTCCAAAGAGACCACATACCACGGATCGCGGTCGTTGGTCTGCTCCATCGGCTTTACCAACAGGCCTTTCATCGTATCGGGATCACTCACCCAGGACTGGACGATCGAAGTCACGTCCCAGGTGTACCATTCGTACAGATGGGAAATGGTCTGCGTGTCCGTCGGATCGCCATCGCGGTCGTCAGGAACGCCGTTGGCTCCCGGCACCGCCCAGGGATGTCCTTTCCAAGCTTCGTACCAGGTAGCCTGCATGTTGTCCCAGCCCTGGTTCAGTTTGAAAACGCCTGCTTGCAGGGGCCCCGGCGGCGTGAAGCTGGGATAGGGTTTCGTCGTGTAAAGGCTAAACGTAGCGCTCACGACTTTACCGCTGCTCGGCAGGTTCAGGAAGCTCAAGTCGAACCAAAGGATGGAGTCTTTCTCGTTGTTCGGGGTTCCCTGTACGCGCAGGACGTTCCGGATGAAATCATCACCCCCGTCATGGGGGATATCCGGCTGTGCCTGATCCAGATAGGCATCCTCGTAGGTGCCGTCTGGCTCCAGCGGAAGGCCATAATAATCCCGGTAGCCATCCTGGAGGAGGAAACACCGCCCCTGCAGCCGCAACGTCCCGTATTCGTCGGACGAAGTGGATGTGGTGTCTCCGTCCAGTATCAGGGTGCTTTCGACGCCGGAACCATCGTCGTCGGACAGCCCCAGGCTTAGCCCGATCTCCTGGTCCGGCGACAGGCTGGACACACCCAGGAACGATGCCGGAATCGCCACTTCCACCCGATAGCCCCCTGCCACCTCCTGCGCAGCAGCCAGCACCGTGGTGATGGGCGTGCCCGCATCCAACACCGTCCCATCCCTGTACACCGCCAGGGAGTGATCGTCGGCACCTCCAGGCTGCCGATCGTGCTTGCCGTCTATTCCCAGGAGCACGGCATCCCCGCTGCCGGAAACATCGTCGGTCACGTCTACCGCCAGGTAGAGGGTATCACCACTCCAGTAACTCCTGAGGGTTGCACTGGCGTCATCCTCCGTTGGCTTAGCTCCGCCAATTGCGTCGGCGGTATTGGCGTTCAGGGTGAGATGCGGCATCTGCGCCCAGTCGTAGAGGGATCCGTCCACAGTGGGAGGATTGGCAGTCTCGAAGCTCCGAAGGGAAGTAGGGGTGCTGAGATGCAGAATGACGCCCTTGTCTCCTACTGCCCATCCTTCTGGGTGAGTTCCTTCCTCGCCGCCCACAAAATACACCGCCCGAAGAAGCACACCTACGTCCAGTACCTGGACATCCCAGGTATTGCCTCCGTTGGTGGAGTGGATCACAGTTGTGTCGGCGTTACCGGCGCAATTCTGATGGACGTCCCCCACGTCACTCCAGGTACAGGTAGCGCCGACTGCATACACATCCAGCCTGTCGAGGCCGTAAACGTCCATCAGGTGAGCAGTCGTCCCGGTGTCCCTCCTGTAATAACTGACCCCTCGGTCGTTGCTGACCAACACCAGGCCATTGTCGCCGACTATCCAGCCGTTGACGGAGTCGGCGAAGAAAACACCACGGAACCCACGGGCATAAGGATGTGAGGACTCGCGCCATTGGTCGCCGCCGTTGCTGTACCTGGCAGCCCCGCTATTGGTGGAGTTGTTCGAGATCGCCCATCCATGACCATCGCCGATGAAGTAGGAACCGAGAGTATTCAAATTCCACCCGATATCAACTTTCTGCCAGGTATTTCCGCCATCTGTCGTCTTGAGGAGCTTGCCCCCATTCCTGTTGGCGCCAATCCAGCCGCGATTGTAGTCCGCGAACGAAACTTTCCAAAGAGGCACCGATGTGCCCGCTTGCTGGCGGGTCCAGGTCTCGCCGCCATCCGTGGTGTGAAGGATGACGCCATATCGCCCAGCGACCCAGCCGACCTCATCATCCACGAAGTCCACGCCGTCGAAGTAGCCTGAATCCTCATGATCGGGGAAATCGACATAGCTCCAGGTGCGCCCGCCGTCGATGGTGCGGAGGATTGCTCCGGGGCACTCACTAAGGTCCAGACAAGTCGCTCCCACAGCCCACCCGTGATCTCTGTCCACGAACTTCACATCCTGGAGGTCGGAAACACCTCCCATAGAGAGACTCCAAGAGGCCCCGCTGTCGGATGATATCCAGATTCCGGTCATGGAACCAAACCCACCGACCACGAACAGATGGGTGTCGTCAGGTGCCGCGATGGCGTAATTGGTCTTACTGCCACTGCCGACAACCCTTTGGCCCCACAAATGCCCGCCATCGGTGCTGGTGAAAAGATTATTGCCATCGCCCACAGCCCAGACGAGCTGTCCATCCCTGCTAGACACATCCCTCAAAGTGACATTCTTGCCGACGTACCCTGATCTCCAGGTAGCGCCGCCGTCGGTGGTGGAAAGGATCAAGCCATTGGCACCGGCTGCCCAGCCCGTGGTGGGGGAGATGAATTTCACGCCGTAGAGGTAAGCGGCAGTGCCACTTGCCTGGGGAGTCCAGGTCGTGCCGCCGTCGGAAGTGTGCAGCACTTTGCCGCCCGCACCCACGGCCCACACGTTTTGCGCGTCGGCGGCGGAAACGGCATACAGGTGCGAGGTGGTGCCGCTGCTCTGCGACTGCCATGTGGTCCCGCCGTCGGAGGTGTGCAATATCAGGCCCTGGAACCCAACCGCCCAACCGTTTTGCTCGTCCACGAAATCGACATCGTAAAGCTCTTTGTCCACGCCACTGGCCTGCGCCGTCCATGTTACGCCGCTGTCCGAGGTGTGGAGCACCGTACCATGGACGCCGACGACCCAGCCGTGGTTATCGTCCACGAACGAAACTGCATCCAGGTTGCGGCGAACAGCTCCAGTGGACTGAAGACCCCAGCTCTTGCCGCCGTCTTTGGTAAACATGATAAAGCCGCCGTCCGTATCCCTGTAATTCCCGACTGCCCATCCGTGCCGGGCATTTGGGAAAGAAACATCTTTCAGATCGCCCGCGGCAATGAACTGCATTTCCCAGCCGCTCCCCACCGGAATCCCGTCGTTTACCGAAACGGCTTCGAGGGGAGCGGGCCTTTCCGCCCGTCCGGCCCCGACGAACTGCGGGAGCACGCCAGGTACAATCAGCGTCAACAATAACAAAAATACCCCAAGACGTTTCGACCTCATTCACGACCTCCTGGCCAATATGGGTTCACAAACCGAGAAGGCGCCGACCTCTGGCGCCCTCTCGACAACGCACCCCCCAGAATATACCACACATCTGAGACCTGGATGAAATTTCGTCACGCAAGCAATGACATCCCTTTCATATCCGCAATCTCTCACGAACCAGTGTTTCAGCCAGACGCTCCGTTGGAACGTCCCGCACGGTAACGGATCACTTTTGCAGGGACGCCGGCAACGATGGCATATGCGGGCACGTCCTTCGTCACCACGGCGCCTGCACCCACCACTGCCCCTTTTCCTATTGTGACCCCATCCAGCACTTTCACGCCCATGCCAAGCCAGGCATCGTCTTCCACCACGATCGGCCCACAACTCGTCAAAGGCTGATCCCTGATAGGGGTTTCCACATCCTCGATGCCATGCTCATAAGGGCTGAAAGCACAGCCCGGCGCTATCTGAACGTTGTCCCCTATGCGCAGGTCGGAAACGAAGCCGTTCAGGTTGCAGCTCCCCTGGATGTGCGTGTTCCGCCCTATGACGACACTCCCTCCAGCGCCCACCTCGATCACCGAGCCCCGATAGACGTGAGCCCCCGATTTCAGCACCACCTCTCCGCCGTCCGGATGGCAATAAATGGTCACGAAATCGTCCACGAAAGCCCCAGATTCCGCTCGAAAGGTGGGGCAACTGATCTGTGCTCTGGGGGAGATGTACGGCTGATCCGAGATAACGGCCAGGATTTTCTTGTCTTTGTATGGCCCTGTCAGTGCGTCTGCCAGGCGCAGGAACAGCGGCCCCACGACAGGCCAGTCACTCCGGTGCATCAAAATTCCCAACAATCTCAAAACGGTTTTGGATGGTGTTCGCATCGTCACTCTGTCATCTGCTCATTTGCCGATCCAGCCGTGTACCACTCCACCGCCCGACGGAAGGCCAGCTCCAATGGCGTCTGGGGCACCCCGAGCTCCCTGAGCGCCTTCGACGGGTCCGCGGTGAGAGAAAACGGGGAATTGCCTGATGGGGCACTCCGCCTTCGGAGCAGCCCCTTGAGCCTGGATCGCATCCCGATGTGCTCGGGGTACGGACGCCCTGAAACTTTGTGCATCAGAGCGTAGAATTCCTGCCTGGAAAGATTTCCGTCCCGATTTCCCAGAATGTACCGCTCCCCAACGCGGCCCTTGACTGCCGCCAGCCATATCCCCGCAGCCACGTCCTCCACCGCCACGAAATTCATCCCGCCTGGCGGATAAGGGACAGGCTCACCGCGGAGGTATAGCAAAAGTCTGCGCCCTGTGGCGGTAGGCTTGTAATCCCCTGCTCCAACGGGGGCACACGGATGGACCACTATCACCGACATACCCGACTTCGCCGCTTCCAGGGCTTTCACCTCTCCCTGGTACTTGGACTTCACGTAGTCGCTGGCAGAATCCCACATGTTGAATGGCGTATCTTCAGTTGGAGGAGACCCATCAGCGGGACGCCCGATGGTGCCCACGGTGCTGACATGAACGATCCTCCCCACGCCAGCTTCGCGGGCAACCCGAAGGACATTCTCCGTCCCCCGGACGTTCACGGCGTACATACGGCTGGCGGATTCCGGGCCCACGGCATAAAGAGCAGCCAAATGAAACACCACGTCGCAACCGCGAATGCCTTCCCGGAGCGCACCTACATCGAGCAGATCGGCAAAGGTTGCACCTACGTCCAACCCGTCCAGCAGGCGCATGTCCCCTCCTGGACGCACCAGGGCATGCACCTGGACATTTCTTCCCAGGAGCAGGCGAACCAGGTGGCTCCCTATGAACCCGTTAGCGCCCGTTACAGCTGCACAGTTAAAGCCCACCTCTCCCCTCATCTTGGCCTGACGCGGGGAACGTGACGATAAAAGTGCTCCCCTTTCCCACTTCACTCTCGACCTGGATATCCCCTCTGTTTAGCAATACCAACTCCTTGGCAATGGCAAGGCCGAGCCCCGTGCCGGGCACGCTTCCATTGTCCGCCTCCCCCCTGTAAAATCGCTCGAACAGACGCTCCATGTCCTGATGGGGTATTCCAGGACCCGTATCGGACACTTCCACCACAGCATCTCCTTTTGCACTCCTTCTTACCTTCACCGTAACGCTTCCGCCGGAAGGCGTATACTTGATAGCGTTATCCGCCAGGTTCCGGAGAACTTGAGAAACCTGCTGTTCGTCTATGACGGCAAATACAGGACGCGAACGTGGCAACTGAATCACAAGATGTATGTTTTTTTCCCTCGCCAATTGAGCCATCTCACTCATTACCCTGGATGTCACGTCACGCAAATCGGACTTGATCCGATACGGCTTCAGCCTGCCGGCGTCCAATCTGGACAGAATCAGCAATTGCTCGATTAGATAATGAAGAGTATTCACCTGCTCAGAAATAATCCTGATGAATTGCTTCTTCTTCGCATCCGGCAAAGTATCGTAATTCTGCACCAGATTGTACAGAAACAGACGGATGGCGTGGAGCGGGGTACGCAATTCGTGGGATATGCTGGACACAAACTGAGCTTTCAGCCTTTCAATCTGCGTCAGGCGGCTAATGTCACGGAACGAAATGACGGCTCCTTCCAACTCTCCATTGGGGTTGTAGATCTTAGTGGCCCTGATCTGGTATGTCTGAGTTTCCTCCGGGAGCACCGAGCCCGGCACGGTTACATGTCTCTCCAAGACTTCCCTACCCTGAAGCCACATCTCGACTGCTGCTTTCCACATCGGAGAGCGATCTGCCAACTCTACAACATGCTTCCCGATGACATCTGAGGCGGATGTACCGCTCAAAGCCTCCAAAGATGGGTTGAGAAGCACGACATTCCCTTTCTCGTCAAGGATCAAAATCCCCTCTACTATCTTGGCTATTGCCTGGTTGAGCTTCTCCCGCTCCGCCTCCAGACGCATACGCACGTCGTTCACCTGGCGCTCGAGCATGCGTTCCTGGGTCACGTCACGGAAAGCCCATTGATATCCCACTATTTTACCCGCATAATCTACAATCGGAGCAAAAGTTCCTGCAAGCAGTCGATCGCCCTCTCCAGCGACCCTCCGCACCTCTACGGTGGACACGGATTTCGTCTGCCACAACCCTCTCAGATCCTGTTCTTCGCCAGAGATATCCGCCATCTCATGGAAATACTCCCCTTTCAAGGATCCACCTTGGCATCCCAGGAGAGAGCACGCCATTCTATTGTGATCCATAATCCGGCCGCTCTGATCGAAGAGCATAATCCCAACAGGAGCGTTTTCTACCACCGCTTTGTAGCGAGTCTCCAGAGGGGAAGGGAGAACCGCACGCTCCATAGAAACACCTTTTTCGGCTACCTCCCTTTCTCTCAAACTGCTCCAGCTGGCAGAGAGGAGGCGAGCCACGTCCATGAAAAATTCTTCCGCCGGTGGCCTGCCGCCCCGGCATTCTCCTCCAAGGGCAAGTATGCCTTCCAGAGACCCATCGTGGGAAAGCCTTACAGGCAACAGCATCACGCGTCCAGCAGGAAATTCCGCACTCAGTGAATCATCCACGGTGTCCGACGTAAGCACACCGGGGCGTTCCAGATACCGTTCAGATAAGCGCAATGTCATGCTCTCCAGGTCTTTCGCTTTCCCTTTATCGCCCCACACATAAACAAGATGCCAACCCTCGGTTTCATTCCGGAGCATCACGCCTGCATCCATGTTGTACCAGAGTGCAAGCTCGTCCAGGATGAGCTTCCCCGCTTCGAAGGTTGATTCTGCGGCAATCAAGCGAAGCGCAAGGCTATGCAGCGCATGGAGGAGCCTGTTCTGGCTTTTCAGGGCATTCACCACTTGCGTGGCATCGGATATGTCGTAAGCCACCGCGGCCAGGCCAACGGGAGAGGATTCATCGCCATGTATTACAGCAAGATCCAATCGGACTGGAAACGTACTGCCATCCAACGTCCTCGCCACGACCTCAGAACTCCAATGCCCTCTCTGCATGGTAATCGCAAGGGATTCCGCCGATTTGAAAGGAAAGAGCATCCCTTCGAACAAAGTGGATACATGTCTTCCCGTCAAATCCTCCGGCGAGGCTGCTCCCCATGCATGCGTCGCAGCCTGGTTAGCAAAAAAGATCACCCCATCTGCGCTCAGAGTGAAAGCGTAACCTTCCATGTTCTGAACCACCTGCTCCATGCTTCGGAGGCGCGCCTTTTGCATTATCTCACGGGTAACATCCCAGGCTACGACGACAGACCCGCCGAAGGACACCCCATCTCCGACAAGAACGGGGGTCACCGAGAGAGTGACATAGCGCCGATCCCCATCCACAATTTGGACGACCTGCAACTGCCCTCCTCTGGAAGCCAATGACCACATCCGCTTCCAGGTAAGCGGCCGCCCGTCATCCGCGCCGGAAGAAGGCACAATCTCCAGAAATGGCCTCCCCAAAGCGGTTTGTTCATCAATCGCATAAAGCTTTTCAGCCCCTTTGTTCCAATACAACACCTTGCCGTCGTTGTCCAGGCGTATTATCGCTTCCTTCACCAAAGAGAGAAGTCGAGTATGCTCCCGCATCTCGGCTTCTTTCTTCAGACGCTCCCCAACATCCCTTGCTATTACCAGAATGGCTGATTCTCTTCCCAGCTCAATCCTCCTGACATTCACCTCGACGGTCACCAGACTCCCATCAGATCGCGGGAGGCTCACTACGGTTGGGGTTACTTCCCTCTCTTTGAGAAGGGAACGGATGGTGTTGTTCCATGTGACTATCGACATCGGTGGCATTTGAGAGATGCCGCCGTCTTCACGGGACAGGCCAAACACCTCCACTGCCCGGGGGTTCGCCTCAAGTATTTTCCCGGAAGGCGAGAGTATCAAAATGGCATCGCCTGCTTGCTCGATCACAGCTTGATGCTTGATCTCCATCTCTTTAAGGGTCTCTTTAAGGCTCATCCGCTCTGTGGTGTCCAGTAGTATCCCCTCTATAGCCATCACCTGCCCCAAGCTGTCTTTCACTGGCACGCCCTGGTCCAACACATATCGCTCATTGCCCCAGCGGTCCAAGAGCCTGTACTCCAGGACATAACTTGTGCCCTTCGTACGGGCATTCCTGATCTCCTGGGACACTCTGGGCCAATCGTCCGGGTGGATTGCCTGCACCAGCAAGTCCGGAGCGTTGTATACTTCTTCCGGCTTATATCCGATCAAATCATTGATGCGTGGGCTGACGAACAGCGGGGTTAGTGACGCGTCGGGGAGGGTGATATAAATGGCAAAAGGAGCGTAATTCACCAGAGCAGTGTACTGAGCAGCAGTCGTCTGGAGATGGACAAGCTCCATTTTCTGCTGAGTGGCATCGAAAGTGATAAGCCACAGGCCATTTTCCTCCCGCCTGACACACTCCAGGCTTACCCATCGGCTTTCGGTGTAAGAAGGGCAGGGCAGATATAGCCTGTACTTTTTTCTTTTGCCATTGAGGACATCCGTTAGAGCCTTTTCCACCTCATCCCGTCTGAAAGGAGGAAACCACTCCAACACAGACGACGGCATGTCATCAATGGCAGGCACCTTGTCTCCGTGGAACGCACCAACTACACGAAGGCGCTCGTTCACCTGATATACCGTGGGAATCGGTACGCCTGCTTGCCGGCAGAAAAGGGACCTGATCCCACCTTTTTCCAGTTTGTTTTTCGCCATCTCTCGCCTCAACTCGGACAAATCGGTAG
>CAZDOZ010000031.1:0-4742 GCA_964507175.1 uncultured Anaerolineae bacterium | reverse complement strand
CCGTAAGCGCTTTTACCACCCGAGATGTAGATCTGGAGTGCCCTCCGCCTAAGTGCGCTCCTACCACCGTGTCGCTGAGCGTTCGCACCCCATGCTCACACACTCACATGTCTGCTCAACAGGTCGAGCGATGCGGTATAAGGGTCTTTTTTACGATTCGCTATCTCGTCCACAGCCGCTTCAAGCTCGTCATCCGGCACTCTCGAAAGGACTCTGGCCAGCAACAATGCCCTCAGTGCCTTTTCCAGGTCCGATCTGGCTCTGGCATGCTCCCGCTCCCGCATATACCCACTTTCCCGCAGGTACGCGGCATGAGCATCTATTTTCTCCAAAAGCTCGCCCGTCCCTTCTCCCCTGATCGCTATCGTCTTGACTATCGGGGGCACCCATCCATCTCGTCGATTTTCTGCCGCCCTGACTCTCATGACTTTACCGTGATGCACCGTCACCCCGGTACCCAGGCCAAGCATCATCCTGAGAGCCATGACGGCGTGATCGGCGCCTTCCCTATCTGCCTTGTTCACCACAAGGATGTCAGCTATCTCCAGGACACCCGCCTTGATCGCCTGTATCTCATCCCCCATCCCCGGGCTTTCGACCACGATAGTCGTGTGGGCTTCGCTGGCGATATCCACCTCCGCCTGCCCCACACCCACCGTCTCCACGATTATACGGTCGCACCCCGCTGCATCCATGACCAGGATCACGTCGGACGTAGCGCGCGCCAGACCGCCCAGGCTACCACGTGTCGCCATGCTCCGGATGAAAATGCCCTGATCACCAGCCAAATCCTTCATCCGCACCCTGTCGCCCAGGAGCGCCCCGCCGGAGAACGGGCTGGTGGGGTCCACGGCGATGATCCCCACGCGATCGTCCCGCTTCCGGTATGCTTTCGCCATGGAGTTCACAAGCGTGGACTTCCCCGTCCCCGGCGCCCCTGTTACGCCGATCACATACCCTTTGCCCGTATGCGGGTAGAGGCGGGCCAGCATTTTGTGGGCTTCGTCCCCATCGTCCTCTACAATGGAGATGGCGCGGGCCAGCGCTAGCCGACTTCCCGAAAGCACCTCTTCCACAAGCCCCATCGTCACTCTTCCTGCCCCGCCCCACTATCCTCCAGGCCAAGCTCTTTATGGATGAACGATACGATATCGTGGGTCAGTGTGCCTGGGCCGAAAACGCCCTTGAACCCCAGAGCTCTCAGCTTGTCCACATCGTCGTCCGGGATAATGCCACCGATCAGCAAAAGCACATTGTCCATCCCCTCCTTCTTGAGGAGTTCGACAACCTTCGGGGCCAGGGTCATGTGGGCGCCAGAGAGCACCGATAGCCCCACCACATCCACATCCTCCTGCAACGCCGCCTCTGCTATCGCCTCCGGGGTCTGGCGTATGCCGGTGTAGATCACCTCCATGCCAGCGTCCCTAAGGGCCCTGGCGATTACTTTCGCCCCTCTGTCATGGCCGTCAAGGCCGGGTTTTGCTATCAGCACTCGTATTTTTTTGCGTTTGTGTGGCATTTGTCCTCCTTTTGGTTTGTGTTGCTCCGTCGGTGTAGTACCCTAACTACACAAAGCAAGCGCTGCCGCCATCAGAAGAAAACAGGTTCCTGGTACTCACCAAACACATCTCTGAACACATCCATTATCTCACCCAGAGTGGCATAGGCATGGGCAGCGTCGATCAGGTACGGCATGACGTTCTCGTCCTCACGGGTGGCCTTCTCCAGCGCCAGCAAGGCCTTGCCGACCTGCTCGTTATTCCGCTCTTTCCGCACCTGCTCCAGCCTGGAAACCTGACGCTCGTACCCTTTCGGATCCATCTCCAGGAGCGGAATCTCGATGGGCGATTCGTCCACAAACTCATTGACGCCGACGATCGTCCGCCGTTTTTCGTCGATCTCCTGCTGATACCGGAATGCCGACTCTGCAAGCTCCCGTTGGAAGAACCCGTTCTCGATCCCTGCGACAACCCCGCCAATCGCTTCGATCTTGTCGAAATATGCGTTGGCTTCTTCCTCCATCCGGTTGGTCAGAGATTCGACGAAGAACGAACCCGCCAGCGGGTCAACTGTGTTCGCCACACCGCTCTCATAAGCGATAATTTGCTGCGTCCGGAGGGCAACGGTGACGGCTTTCTCGCTCGGCAGCGCCAGCGCTTCGTCCATGGAGTTGGTATGCAGGCTTTGAGTCCCCCCCAGGACCGCCGCCAGCGCCTGGATTGTGGTTCGGATGATATTGTTCTCCGGCTGCTGCGCCGTCAGGGAACACCCTGCAGTCTGGGTGTGGAACCGGAGCAGCCAGGAGCGAGGATTCTTTGCGCCGTATTTGTACCGCATCGCTTTCGCCCAAATGCGACGGGCAGCCCTGAACTTGGCGATCTCCTCAAAGAAATCATTGTGGGAGTTGAAGAAGAAAGAAAGACGCGGGGCGAAAGAGTCGACATCCAGGCCGCGGGCCAGCGCGTGTTCCACATAGGCGAAACCGTCGGCCAGAGTGAAAGCAAGCTCCTGGACCGCCGTTGCGCCCGCTTCCCGGATGTGATACCCGGAGATGCTTATGGTGTTCCAGAGCGGCATCTCCTTGCTGCCGAATTCGATGGTGTCTGTCACCAGGCGCATGGAAGGCTCCGGCGGGAAGAGAAACTCTTTCTGAGCAATGTACTCCTTCAGGATGTCATTCTGGATGGTGCCTGCCAGCTTGCTACGGTGTATCCCTTTGTTCTCCGCCGCGGCAATGTAGAACGCCCAGATGACCGCAGCGGGGCTGTTAATGGTCATAGATGTGCTAACCTTATCCATTGGGATTCCGTCCATCAGCACCTCCATGTCCCGCAGGGAAGAGACAGCCACGCCGCATTTGCCAAACTCCCCCTCCGCTCGCGGGTCGTCGGTATCCAGGCCGTAGAGGGTCGGCATGTCGAAAGCGATGGAAAGCCCCGTCTCGCCTTGTGAGAGAAGGTACTTGAACCGTGCATTCGTCTCCTCGGCAGTGCCGAACCCGGCAAACATCCGCATAGTCCAGAGCCTACCACGATACATGGTGGCATGAACCCCACGGGTATAAGGGTACTCACCGGGGAATCCAAGATCGCGCTCGTAGTCCATATCCGCCACGTCCTCCGGCGTGTAGAGCCGGTCGATGGGGGCGCTGGAGGTCGTCACGAACTCCTCTTGGCGTTCCGGGAACCGAGACATGGATTTCTTGAGGGTGGTCTTCTCCCACTCCTCCTCGTGCTTCTTGATCCTTTCCACCTTTTCCTTGTCATACATGACTTTCCCTCCCAATCTGCAACACTTCATCCGTTCGGCCACAACCCTGTGACCGCTGCTTCCAGGCACTGCTCCAGGGAACCGTAGCGCACTTTCACGCCGGAATGGGCTGGCGCATACCAGGCAGCTTTCGCCGCGTTGGTCGCCATGGTGTGCACGCCAATGGTCTCGATGGGCGCAACAACAGTGCATGTGTCCGCGACAACCCGGCCTCCGGCCTCACGTATGATCTCCTCCAGTCCAGCCTCCTCCGCCAGGCGCTTCACCCACCGGGAGGTGGTAATCCAGAGCCTGGTGCGGATGTGCTTCCCCCGAAGGTAATCGGCAACCAGGCGCATTTCCCTGAGACTGGCATGGGGGCAGCCGATGCTCACCAAATCTATCTCCCGCACGTCCGAGTCACGGTCGAGAAAAGCGTAAGCTCTATCCAAAGCGGCTATCTCCACTATGGGCAGATCGTCCCGCACCAGATCGCTTCCTCGCTCCACCGCCTCCGGCGTCACTCCGGCGACATGGTAAAGGGCGATAGAGCCGCTGGCGGCCATGGCTGCGCCCATGGTCTTCAGCCTGTCTACCGCATCGCCCCCCTCGGAGATGTCACCGGACAGCGGCGGGGTCTGCTCCGCCAAGTCTTCAAAATACGGCACACCGTCTCGCACCGCTTTGCCCACCAGGTAACCCAGCGCCCCGTAGTCGGCTATGCTCTCCAGGCGCGCCCTGACCCGTATAATATGCGTGGCGACCCTGTTCTCGTCCAGGTGCAGCCCGTAGCGGGCGGTCCGGCCCACGATGGCAGCGGCCAGCGCTCCAGGTCCCCCTTCCCGATTTGTGTACGCCCCCAGGACGGAGTTCGCAAAAACCACTGCCGATGACTCGGCCCAGGCCAGATGGTCGCCGCGCTTCGGCATGCCCTGGGGCAAAAAATATGGGGTGCAACTCAGCGTGGGCTGCACCCCCATGCGCACGAACGCATCCACGACTGCCATCTGCGGCAACGCGAACTCCTCCGGAATGCCCATATCCCGCCAGGAAGACTCTTCCATTCCCATTGGATTCAGCATGGTCGGAACACGAACCCGTGCACCCTCGTTCGCCCACCGCTCAAGGAACTCGACCCCGGCATCCCCCAGGTTCTTGTAACTCACTCCGGAGATTTGCACGTGGGTGACTGGAACCAAGTCAGGCGCTCCATATATCCTCCCCAGAGTGAATACGATCTCCATCGCCCTCTGGACGCCGGTACCCATTTCCCCGGCAAGCATCTTCGCCTCGATCTCTGTAAGCTCAGGTATCATTTGACCTCGATTGACATCAAAGGTTCTAGGAGTAGTTAACGCGGAGCCACCCTATACGCATGCACATAGGGCGGCAATACGCCCATAGCGAATACATTTTAACACAACACCCACCGCAACGCCAAGGTTTTTTCCCGCATGAAGGGAATTCGAAGTAAGCCCTGGGGGCCTGTTGCG
>CAZDOZ010000030.1:13532-17984 GCA_964507175.1 uncultured Anaerolineae bacterium | reverse complement strand
GAGGGCCAAAAGCCGCTCAATCCCAACAGTTTTGAGCGCTACCAATTATTTCGTTCTCCCGGTGTGCTGTCACTTGTATTGCTCTGCAGAAACATGGTATAATTTGGAGTACTTTGCTCAGCACATCAAAAACTGAGAGAAGACCTCTCTCAGTTTTTCTCTTATCAGGGAGGATAGCAGCATGGTACCAAAAGATAGCGAGGTTTATCTGACTGAAGATGGTGCAAAGAAGCTCCAGGAGGAGCTGGAATATCTGATCCACGTCAGGCGGCACGAGGTCGCCCAGCACATCCACGATGCCAAAGCAGACGGGGATATTTCCGAGAACGCTGGATACGACGAAGCAAAAAACGAACAGGCATTCGTGGAAGGCCGCATAGCGAAAATCCAGCACATACTGAAACATGCTACCATCATAGGCCAGGCATCTGACAGCGACACTGTACAAATCGGCCATGAAGTGACGATCCAAGAGGCTGGCACTGACGAGGAAGAAATTTACACCATCGTCGGCTCTGCAGAAGTGGATCCTGGTAACGGAAGGATATCCAACAAATCTCCCCTTGGTTCCGCACTTATAGGTAAGAAAGTGGGCGACAGGGTGGCTGTGAATACGCCTGGCGGCGTCATCCATTTCGACGTGTTGAGGATAAAGTGAAGAACCGGCGAGGAAGCGGATTGGTGTCCGCAGGAGCCGTTAGCACACAGAAGCCTGTCCAATCGCCAGGCATCTCGCTGATGGCTGCACTTCTAATCTGCAAATCCGCGTAATCCGTGGATTGCTTTCGGAGCGATACATGTTCGACACAACCAAGGAAGAAGAGCTCAGACGAAAGAAAGCGGATGCGATGCGGGATATGGGGATAAACCCATTTCCACCACGCTCCAAGCGCACTCACACGGCGATAGAGGCAAAAGCCGCATTCGAGACCGGGGGGCTTGGCGAGAAGGAAGAAGTCAGCCTGGTTGGTCGGGTGCGAGCCATCCGCGTCATGGGAAAGGCTTCCTTCGCCCACATTGAAGACGGCAGCGGGCCAGTGCAGATCTATCTCCGGAAGGACGACCTGGGGGAAGAGGCATACACTTTCTTCAGGCGGATGATAGACGTCGGCGACTTCATTGGCGTCACGGGGTACATGTTCCGGACACGCACCGGTGAGATCACCTGCCACGTGAAATCACTGGAACTCCTCACAAAGACCTACCATCCGCTGCCGGACAAGTGGCACGGCCTGAAAGATGTGGAAACCCGGTACCGCCACCGGTACGTGGACTTGCTGATGAGCGAGGAGGTGCGGAAGATTTTCGTCACAAGGGCGAAACTGGTGCAGGCGCTGCGGGAGTACCTGGACTCCAACGGCTTTCTGGAAGTGGAGACTCCGATCCTTCAGCCAATTTACGGCGGCGCTGCGGCGCGGCCTTTCATCACCCATCACAACCAGTTGCACCAGGACCTCTATCTGCGTATCAGTTTCGAGCTTTACTTGAAGCGGCTCATCGTCGGGGGGTACGAGCGGGTGTACGAGATAGGCAGGGATTTCCGGAACGAGGGGGTGAGCTACAAGCACAACCCGGAATTCACCCAGCTCGAGTTCTACGAGGCGTACACTGACTACCGCGGCGTCATGAAACGGGCCGAGGAGATGGTCGCTTATGCCGCGGAGAAAGTTCTGGGGACCCTGGAGATCACTTTCGAGGGACATGAAATAGACCTGACGCCGCCATGGCGCAGGTTGCCGCTGCGGGACGCGATCCGCGAGGCCAGCGGCATCGACTACGAGGAGTATCCAACGGCTGAATCTCTGGGCGAGGCAATGCGCGAGAAAGGGGCCACTGTCAACCCGAAAGCATCCCGCGCCAAGCTGATAGACAACCTTATCGGCACATTTGTGGAGCCAAATCTGATACAGCCCACGTTCCTGGTTGACTATCCCGTGGAGATGTCGCCGCTGGCAAAGCGTTCGCCAGTGAACCCAAACGTGGCAGAGCGATTCGAGGGATTCATTGGGGGGATAGAACTCTGCAATGCATTCAGCGAGCTGAACGACCCCGGCGACCAGCTCCAGCGGTTCCAGGAGCAGGCCCGGGCCCGCGCCGCCGGAGACGAGGAAGCCACCCCAGTGGACGAGGACTTCGTCCTGGCGCTCCGGTTCGGGATGCCGCCCACAGGCGGTTTTGGCATGGGAATTGACCGGTTTACCATGGTGATGACCGACAAGCCATCCATCCGAGAAGTCATACTCTTCCCACACCTGAGAAGCAGAGAGAAGTGAGTCATCCGCTATACGTTGCCATCGTCTGGCACATGCACCAGCCAATCTACGTGGATCCCGAGCAGAAGGATTCAGCGTTGCTACCGTGGGTGCGCCTTCACACAGCCAAGGACTACCTCCACATGGCCGAGGTTCTGACGCGCTACCCAGGTGTCCACGTCACATTCAATGTTGTCCCGTCTCTTCTAGTCCAAGTGGAAGATTTCGCCGAGGGGCGGGTCCACGACAGACTTTGGTCGCTCGGCACGCAAAAAGAGTGGAGCAGGGAGGAGAAACTTTACCTCCTAAACATCTGTTTTGGTCACGACCCGGACCGGGTGATCCGGAAATACCCTCGATATCAAGAGCTCTTCGAGCACCACGGCAGTGCACTGAGCAGTCCGGACGTTTTTGGCGTTCAGGACTATAGAGATCTGATAGCGTGGTTCAACCTTACCTGGATAGACCCAACCCGTCTGGAGAGAGATGAGGATCTCGACCGACTTGTTCTGAAAGGCCACGGGTTCACCATCTCCGACATCCTTCTGATTCATCGGAAGCAGCAGGAAATTGCCAGAAAAGTGATCCCGCTCTATAGGAAATTGCGGAAAAAGGGACAGTTAGAGCTGAGCACTACGCCTTTCTACCATCCGATCCTCCCGTTGCTGGAGGACAATACGTCGGCAAGGGAGGCCACGCCGGACATCCCATTGCCGGACCCACCGTTCTCATTCCCCGAAGATGTCGGCGCTCAGTTGCGACTGGCACGGAAAGCATACCGGAGGTGGTTTGGCAGGATGCCGATCGGCCTTTGGCCATCCGAGGGGGCTGTCTCACAGGCAATACTTCCCTGGGTCCTGGAAGGGGGCTTCACATGGCTGGCGTCGGACGAAGGGGTGCTTGGCAGGAGCATCGGCAGATATTTCGAGCGTGACGCCCACGGATTCGTGACGGAGCCCAGGCTTCTCTACCATCCGTACCGGACGCTGATAAACGGCATGTTAGGGCCGGCTATCATCTTCCGAGACCGCGAACTCTCGGATAAAATTGGCTTCCAGTACCACTCATGGCCCGGCGGTCAGGCCGCGGAAGACCTCGTGCTCCGGTTGAAAATGATACGCCAGCGGATCGACGATCCGGACAACCCATATCTCGTGAGCATCATCCTGGACGGTGAGAATTGTTGGGAGAGCTATGAGCACAACGGCGATCCGTTCCTCGAGAGCCTCTACCTACGCCTCAGCGAGGACGAAGAACTGGAGGCCGTCACCGTCGGGGAATACATCCGCCGTTTCCCTCCCAAGTGCATGCTGGCGAGGCTTGCTACCGGGTCGTGGATACGCGCCGACCTGACCACGTGGATCGGCGACCCAGAGCACAACCTGGCGTGGAGCTTGCTGGAGCGGGCGCGCACCGATGTCAAAGGATGGAAAGGTAGTGGGCGCAAAGAGGCTCAGGAAGCGCTTTATATCGCCGAAGGGAGCGATTGGTTCTGGTGGTACTCGCACAGGAACACATCCGACCAGGATGCCATGTACGATCGGATTTTCCGTAGTTATCTGAAGAAATCGTACACGGCGCGGGGCGTTTCCTATCCTCCGGAATTGGATGTGCCGATAGCCGGCCGGTGGGGCAAGCCCCGCAACCGTCCACCCAGGCACTCGATTTCGCCTCATCTGCAAGCACGCCCGCTTCTCCCAGACGACTGGAGAAACGCAGGCGTGGTGCTCCCTGCCATCTCCACAGGGGCCATGCAGACATCCAATGGAGGGATAGAAGCGCTTTACTTCGGCACCGACAGCCACAACCTCTATCTGCGCCTGGAATTGTCCGCCTCGCTGGATGAGAAGACGGCGACGATTTACATTGCCGATGGGTTCGAACCGTGGAATGTCAACCTGCGCCATAGCGGCACCAGGGTGGATGCTCGCATCGGATGGGTGGTGGAGAGCACTCACGGGCGACCCCCGTTTCTGTACAGGGCAATGGGCTACGATGCGTGGCAGGCAATTGGGCCGATGCATAGCGCGCTGAGCGACACGGTGTTGGAGGTCTCACTTCCCCTGGATCGTCTTGGGCTATCCGGCAACGAGAAAATCCGTTTCCTGGTGACCTTGACAGATACCAGCGGCGGGCAAGAATTGCTTGTAGGAGAACCACTTTCCATAAACCCAAGCTCTGACTGAGGCACGAAGCGATT
>CAZDOZ010000030.1:5997-13432 GCA_964507175.1 uncultured Anaerolineae bacterium | reverse complement strand
CTACATGGAAATGCCAAAGCGCGAGCATGTTATTTCTCGATCAGACTCCTGTCAATTGCTGCCAGGGAAACGCGCTGTGAGGGCGGGCGCAGTCCGAAAGAAAGCGCAACAGCTCTAAGAGCAGCAACGTACCCTTCCTGATATTTCCCCAGCGCCTGGCTTGGGGTGCTGGAGGAAGCTATGCTCGCTTCCAGCATTGTCGTTTGGAGCGACACCAAAGTGTTATAAATTTCCCTGCCCGACCAGAGATCATACTGCCCCATTTTCTTGCCTCCTTGAGTACGTTTGTTCTAATCACTGGCAGTATACACCCCTTGTCTGGCCTTGTCAAGAAGCGGTGTAGGAGGGATTTCGAAGCAAACCCTGGAGGCCTGTAGGCCCCCATGATTTCCTTCGAATCCCCTCAACCCGTCCCCGTTGTGCGTAACCCGAAATTCGAGTATACTGTGCTTCGATATTCCCTTGCTCGCAAGTCGGGGAGATCTCATACAGGCGGCTACAGGAGGCACTCAGTGGGCAATCCAAAAGCTGTGATCCTCGGTTGGGACGGCGCAACCTGGAGGCTGCTGGAGCCATGGATGAATGAAGGCCGACTGCCGAACCTGCGCAGGATGATCCGGGAAGGCGTGGCCGCTCCACTGAAATCTACCATACGCCCGGAGAGTTCGATCGCGTGGGTTACATTCGCCACCGGAGCGTCTCCAGGACAACACGGCATCTTCGGGTTCGTGAGACAGTTGCCTGGAAGCTACAGGACCCGGATGAACACCGGATCGGACGTGCCGATCCCCTGCATCTGGGACGTGACAGGCCAGGCAGGGCTGAAAGTGGCTGTGATCAACGTTCCCATGAGCTACCCGCCCAGGCCAGTGAACGGATTCATAGTGCCCGGAATGCCCACACCCACCCCGGAGCCAGCAGCCTATCCCCCCGATCTGCAGACAGACCTCAGAAAACGGTTCCCGAAATACCGCGTCCAGGAAGAAGAGTTGGGTGATAGCCTGCCAGCGCTGCTGAAAGAGTTGGAGATCACCTCCCACGAACGTGCCGACGCTATCCTGTACTACATGGATGCCGCCGATTGGGATTTGTTCATCGGCGTTCTCACCGTCACGGACCGCCTGCAGCATTTCTTCTGGCACTATCTCGATCCGGGCCACCCACGCTACGAGACGAACGAAGCACTGAAAACCCGCCTATTGGGAATCTATGCAATGCTGGATAGCACGCTGGGGAATGTGATGGACATCGCCGAGAGGAAAGGGGCGTCGTTGTGGCTTGTCTCCGACCATGGATTCAACGGGTGCAATCGTGCTTTCGCCCCAAACCTGTGGCTGGAGCAGGAAGGCCTCCTGCACAGAAAAGCGACCCCTACCCCATCGGTGTTCAGGGCGAATTTTTTGCAGAAGTTAAGGAGGATGAGATTCCTCAGGAGGCTGAAGCAACGTTTGCCGGGATTGCGCTCCTTCCATGCAGGGCGACTGGCCTACAGGGCCCCGCTGGCGGACAGGATAGACTGGGAAAACACCCGAGCTTTTTTCAGCGAGGATGGCGGAATCCGCATCAATCTACAGGGGAGAGAGCCACGTGGAGTAGTTCTGCCAGGGGAGTACGACGCGTTGCTAGATACGCTGGAAAAAGAGGTGTCGGATCTGAAAGATCCTGCCACCGGCGTTTCGCCAATTGCCCAGGTCTTTAGAAAGGGAGATCTGTATCGCGGGCCTTGCGCTGACGCAGCGCCAGACCTGGTGTTAGAGCCGCGGCGCAGCGGCCCGCCCGAGGACAACACCATCCTCCTCCCAGGCCTGCCATCCCTCCCATCACCCTTTTCCGGCTCCGGCAAGTATACAGGCAACCACGAGGTTCCAGGCATACTGGTTGGCTGGGGCGAAGGCATTCGCAGTGGCAAGACATTGACGAGCGCCAGCCTCGCCGACGTGGCGCCAACAGTGTGCTATCAGCTTGGACTGTTCTGCCCGCCTCAGGCCGATGGTCGCATTCTGAAGGATTCGTTTGTCAGGGAGTTCGGCCCCCTTGCCGCGACACGATCACAGGGATTTGGAGAGGACGATGGTGAGAGCTCCACAGGCCTGAGCGACGAAGAGGAAGAAAGAATGCGCGACCACCTGAGGGGCCTCGGGTATGTCGAGTAAAACCTCGCCTCTCCATGTCATACTCCGCAACGCGCTTTCCATGGTCACGGTCACCATCCTGGAACGGGTTGCAGGCTTCGCGATATTCCTTGCCATAGCCAGATGGCTTGGGCCGGATTCCCTCGGTTCTTACGCTATGGCGTTCTCGTTCCTCGCGGTCTTCACCCCAATTGCTCACCTGGGGCAGCGTTTCATCCTGATACGCGAGGTAGCCCGCTCGCCGGGGGAATCGGAGCGCTACCTTCTTCATTCCTCTCTGCTCACGACCGGCGCTGCCATTGCCTCTGCCATGGCGATGATTCTCGCAGCGTGGGCCCTCGGATATTCCCACGGCACGCTGGTGCTCCTGATAGCAGCGGCGGCTACTCTCTGGCCGGAGAGCCTGGTGGACGTGGCGGAATCGGTGGTCAAGGCCTGGGAGCGAATGGAACTCATCGGGATATTCCGCTCCGCCATTGCAGCATCCAGGGTGCTTGTCTCGATATACCTGATAGCAAAAGGATATAGCCTGCCGACGATTTTCGTCGCGCTGGCTATCCACTACGCAGCATTGTGGGTGCTCTACATGACCCTGGTGCTGAAGCCGAAAGCTCGTTCTTTCGAACTGGACAGCACCTTCATGCGTAGGCTTTCTATCGCCTCCACCACATTCTTGTCCATGAGCATCCTCTCGGCCCTTTACAAAAACGGCGACGTGCTCATCCTTTATCACATTACCACGCCAGCCGATGTAGGTGTGTATTCCGCAGCGTCGAGGCTGGTGCGGCTGGTCAACCTCCTATCGCCTGCGATTGTCCTGGCACTGGTTCCAGGCCTCTCGGCAGCTTATGGTGACCGCCGGATGCAGGATTTCGGGCACCTGTTCCGGCCCTCGTTCAGAGCGTTTGCCATGGGGGGCACCTTCGTAGCGCTGGCCTCTACCGAGCTTGCCCGGCCCATAGTGTCCATCATTTACAGCTCCGGATACGAAGGAGCAGTGGCAATCTTACGTGTGCTTTCCTGGACGTTCCCCCTGGCATTTGCGAACGCCCTCCTGTTCCAAACCCTGGTGGCATCGGACCAGGAGCGAACGTCCTTGCGCATAGTGGCGGTCAACCTGGTGGTGTTGGCTGTGTCACTCTTCCTGCTCACGCCTAAGATGGGGGCACTGGGAGCCGCCTTCGGCGTGTTTTTGGCATACACTGCCGGATTCATCCAAAACCTGTGGCATGTCCATATTCACCTCTCCATGGGCGTCATGGATGTGTTGCCGCGCGCGCTGGCATGCGCTGCTGTGTCCATCGTGGCGTGGATGTACACCCCAGGGCCACAAGCCGTGACGGTGCCGGCGTCCATGGTAGTTTACATAGCTGGATTGTTCGCCATTCGCCTCCTAAAATGGGATGACATGCGATGGGTCGGAAGCAAAGTCGTCGCGATTTCCTGTCGGGACGGGGGGCCGAGATGAGAATCCTCAGCATAAGCGCCGTACCACCCTACCCTCCCCTATCCGGCGGGCAGGTACGTATCTACAATTTGCTGACAAGGCTCGCCCGGCGGCATGATGTCTGGCTTTCCAGCTTCTACCACGGCAAGAACGACCTGCGGGACCTGAACCAGATGGGAAAGTTCGGGATCCACGTGGTGCCATTCCCTAAACCGCGGATGCGCAGGAGACTGTTGGGCCTCACTGGGGTGCAGGATATCCTCGGCGGAAAACCTTTCGGCGTACTTGCCTGGGAATCGGAGGAAGCGAAAAGGGCGCTGCAAAGGCTGGTCAGGGACGAAGGCATTGAAATCGTCCAGGCGGAAGAGATGTTCCTGGCGGATTACCTCGTGGATATGCCAGCGCCGGTCAGGATAGCAGTCGCTCTCGACGTGCTGTCCGTGACCAGGAGGCGGCGCTGCGAACGTCTCCCCTGGGGATGGCAGAAATTCTTCCACATGCTAGAGGCACGCCGGCTGGCGCGCTACGAGTCCGAAACGCTCGGCAAAGTCCACGTCATCGCCATGTCGCAAGTGGATGCTGACGCGCTCCGGCAGCTCAACCCACAGGCTCGAGTATCCGTGATACCCAACGGCGTGGACACGAATGCCTTGCGCCCGCTGCCATGGCGGGATGGCCCTCCCCGCTTACTCTTCGTAGGCGGAGCAGGACATTACCCAAACCTGGATGCTATCAGATTCCTACTGGGCGCTATCTGGCCGCTGGTTAGAAAATCGAGGCCGGACGCCGCACTATGGCTGGTTGGCGCGGGCCTGGAAAATGTGAGATGGCTGGCACGGGAAGCAGAGAGTGCTCCCGGAGTCCGGCTGGTAGGCCACGTGGACGACATAGTCGATGCCTACGCAGCGACAGATGTAGCCGTGGTGCCACTGCGCATAGGCTCCGGTACCAGGCTCAAGATACTGGAGGCGATGGCTTTGGGGAGGCCTGTGGTATCTACTTCCGTTGGATGTGAAGGGCTGGCCGTGCAGCCCGGAGAGCACCTCCTGGTGGCCGACGGGCCCGGCGAAATTGCAGAGGCCATTACCCGGATAATCGATGACAAAAATCTGAGGCGTCGGATGGTCGCGGATGCTCGTCGGCTGGTGGAGGAAGAATACGGATGGGACGAGATAGCGATATCAATGGAGCAGCTCTACGATACGCTGCTGAACAGGCCGAAGAAAGCACTCTCGTAAATCAACCGACTCCCTGCCCGAACATTCGGGATTGTATTCCCGCGCTGTGGGACTTCGGAGCAAATCGGAGGCCAAAATCCGCTCTCGATGCTTCCCCGGCGCATCCGGAGTATGAAGCGCCTCATCATCTCGGGGCTCGTGGGGCCCCCGGGATTTGCTTCGAAATCCCGCCGCGAACGGAATTTGCCTCACGTCTTCCTTTTTGCTATAATTTCGTTTGGAACGGGGCGTAGCGCAGTCCGGTAGCGCACTTGAATGGGGTTCAAGTGGTCGGAGGTTCAAATCCTCTCGCCCCGACCAAAAGCCGATGGCCGCACGAGCCATCGGCTTTATCATAGGTAGAGGTCAACCTCCCATGACGGTAGGCAAGTCCAGAAAACCAGAGGTCAGTTGGTCACCCTGCAAAGACCTCTCTCAAGAAGAGCGGTCGTTCCTCGAGGCAGTGACCGCCGGCCTGCAGATCACTACCGATGTAAGTCGGTCGGACATAATGCTTTACTGCAGGTATGGGAGTCACATGGTGATATTTGCCCAGGCCATGCCTCATTCCATCATGCCTCTGTTCAGCGAGACGCGGGTCGGGAGGTATGTATCGCCAGAGCGCGAGCCGGCGATCTGGGAGGCCATAACCTCCGGCCGGTACAGCACGCATCAACTAGAGCTGATCCCGGGTGTGGCTCCTATCTTCCAGGAGATAATCCCCATAAAAATGGGACGGAAGCGCCTGCCCGTGGCGGCGGTAGTATACACGAACCTGATAGAACATGAACGTCACCACCACCGAAGTAAAGTCTTCCAGAAAGCAGTCCAATGCCTCCAGAAAATGTGCTGGGAGGGAAAACTGTCCACCTGTAGTGACCTGTCGCCGTTCACAGAATGGGACGGGGTGCTCTACGTGAACAGCCAGATGACGATCACTTACGCCAGCGGCGTGGCCATGAACCTATACCGGCGCTTGGGACACCTTGGCAAGCTCACCTGGATCAACCTGAAATCACTGAACACCCATGACGCTCAGGTAGTGAGCGCAGCGTGGGCCGAGAAGCAATGCCTGGAAGAGGAACACAAGGAGGGCAACCGCATCTGGGTGCGGAAAGTGATACCGATGATATGCCCTGGTATGCAGTCCCTCCCGGAACGGATTTTCGCAGGGCCCCAGCAGGAAAGGTTTGACGGCGCTTTGATACTGGTGCACGACGCTACCGAAGCTTTGCTCAAAGAGCAGGAAATCAGAACCAAGAATGCCATGATCCAGGAAATCCACCACCGGGTCAAGAACAATCTGCAGACCGTAGCATCCCTTTTGAGGATCCAGCAACGGCGGGTGCAAAGCCAGGAGGCCAGGACAGCATTGCAGGAGGCGATAAACCGCATTCTCAGCGTATCGGCAATCCATGAATACCTGTCCCACAGCAGCGGGCGCAGCATAAACCTGCGTGATGTCATCTCCCGCGTTGTGGAACAAACCAGAGGCCTGCTATCGGACGGCTCTGGAATGCAGATACACTTCCATGGGGCCGATGTTTATTTCCCCGCCCAGCAAAGCACGGCATGCGCCCTGGTGGCGAACGAACTCCTGCAGAACGCCATAGAGCATGGCTATAGCGAGGTTTCCGCCGCTGGCGAGATCATGGTAGAATTACAGGACTTGGGCAATAGCGTGGAAATAAAAGTCAGGGATAATGGGAGCGGGTTCCCACCCGACTTCGACTTGGAAAAGACAAATAGCCTGGGGCTACAAATAGTGCAGGCCTTGGTCAAAAACGAACTGAAAGGTGAGTTCTTTCTGAAGAGAGAAGAGGGTTATACCGTGGCTACGGTGCGATTCTCAAGGGCGAGTTCGAAGGAGGTTGTCTGATGGGCAGAAAAAGAATCATAATAGCCGATGACGAGTCACTCATCCTGATGGACCTGCGGGAGATGCTGACGAACCTGGACTACCTGGTGGTGGGAGAAGCAATGGACCCGAGGAGCGCTGTGAACATGGCACGGGAGCTCAAGCCGGACTTGATGATAATGGACATAAAGTTCGAGGGGCAGGATTTTGATGGGATAGACGCAGCCAAAATACTGACCGAAGAAAAGATAGCGCCGGTACTTCTCCTCAGCGCCTATAGCCAGCGCGATCTGGTCCAGAGGGCTTTGGAGGCAGGCGTCGGAGGATACCTGGTGAAGCCATTCCGTGAGAGCGATCTACCCCCTGCAATCGAGGTCGCCATCTCCAGGTTCCAGGAATTCCTGAAATTGCAGCAAGAGCTGGGGAATCTGAAGCTGGCGCTGGATACCCGCAAGCTCGTGGATAGGGCCAAGGGCATCCTGATGGATCAGCACAAAATGAGCGAAGCTGAAGCATTCCGGAAGATCCAGAAGATGAGCATGGACACACGAAAGCCGATGAAAGAGGTCGCCGAGGCAATCATTCTGGCATATCAGGCTGCGAAAGACTGAAGAGGATGTTCGGGGTAAATCCTGGTGGCCCGTAGGCCCCCGGATTCCCCAGATCTGTTGTCGGCCTCCATCAACGCCAAACGGCTTTGGGTTCTCGATTTGTTTCGAAATTCCCGAAGAGAGAACGTCACACCATAGGCGCTGCACCGATCAAGTTGTGAAGCAGGTTG
>CAZDOZ010000030.1:0-5897 GCA_964507175.1 uncultured Anaerolineae bacterium | reverse complement strand
GAAGAGAGAACGTCACACCATAGGCGCTGCACCGATCAAGTTGTGAAGCAGGTTGATGCCAGATAGGGACAGGATCAAGAGGAGCAAGAGCAGTCCCAGGATCACGAGCACAGATGCCAGGGTAAGCGCGATAGCAAATCCGCATCCGAACTGGAAACCGTCTCCGAAAGTGAGCCCCACATGTTCTTCCGGGGGAATCTGGTCGGTCGCTGGCATCGGTTGCTGTTGTTGTTCCATACTCTGTCTCCGAAAAAGTTTTTGGACAGCCGAAATTATAGCATAGCGATAGGGAATCCACAAAAGTGAAAGAGCTGAGAAAGCTTTCTGTTTTGATACCTGCGTACAACGAGGAGAAAACTATCCGCCATATCCTGGCCTTGGTTCGGGCCATGGACGTAATAGTGGATGTGGAAGTGCTGGATAACGGAGTCAGTCACAAGAAAATATTGATGGAAAAAGAAGTCGTAGTGGTAGATGATGGCTCTACGGACGCAACCGGATCAATTCTTCAGGAGGAAGCCAGAAGAGGCGACATACGGGTGTTTTACCACGAGAAGAATCTGGGCAAGGGGGCTGCGGTTCGGACGGCCATAGAACATGCCACAGGGGACATCTTCGTCATTCAGGACGCTGATCTGGAATATGACCCCAGGGATTACCCAAAGCTCCTGCGGCCGATACTGGAAGACCGGGCGGCGGTGGTGTATGGCTCCAGGTTCCTCGGCGGCCCTCGAAAAAGTATGTTTTTCACCCATATGCTCGGGAACAAACTGCTGACTCTGCTCACCAATGTGCTGTACGATGCCATCCTGAGCGACATGGAGACGTGTTACAAAGCGTTCAGGGCCGACGTCATCAAGTCCATCCCGCTGAGATCCCGCGGGTTCGAATTCGAGCCAGAAGTTACGGCAAAAGTGTTGAAGCGCGGATATCGTATCTACGAAGTGCCGATTTCCTACAGCGGCAGGGAGTACAACGAAGGGAAGAAAATCTCCTGGCATGACGGGATCAAGGCGCTGTGGACTTTAATCCGGTACAGGTTCGCCGATTGAGAGAAACGCTCAGACCGCTGTCCAGGCAGCTCACCTCTGGGAAATCCCCGATTCTCCTGCTTCTGCTCCTTGGCTGGGCCCTGCGCATCTGGGATTGGGGAAAGTTTCCGCTCCACCCAGATGAAGCATTGTACGGCTACTGGGCCCGCCTGATAGCCACAGGCCGCGATCCGGCGCTGTTCAGCGTCTACGTGGACAAACCTCCGCTTTTCATTTATTCCCTGGCAGGAGCATTCCGCACTTTTGGGCTGAGCGTGGAAGCAGCGCGCTTCCTCAACATCGCGGCCAGCTTTCTCTCACTCCCGCTGTTGTGGGGCATTGCCCGGCGTTGGTATGGTGCGGAGACCGCTTTCTGGGCACTGGGAGCCTACGTCCTGTCACCTTTTGCCATCCTCTTCGCCCCAACCATGTTCACCGACCCTTTTCTGGTCTTGTGGGTGCTGGCTTCGCTGTGGGCCAGTGGACAAGGACAATTTTTGCTGGCCGGCATCGCTGTGGGGCTGGCCTACGCCAGCAAACAGCAGAGCATTCTTTTCTTGCCCCTGGTAACCGGGGTACTGGTGCTGAGAGCCGGGCGCAATTGGCGAAAATGGGCGCCTTTCCTGGGTGGATTGCTGCCGGTACTCGGACTCGTCACATGGTGGGACTCCCTGCGGTGGGCATTCCGTCCGAGCTTCTGGGACCGGAGCATCGCCACATACGGCGGGATACGCCTGGTACCTGCATACCACTGGGCGGGAAAAATCGCCGGGTGGTGGAGGCTCCTGGGGATGGTGTACGCTTCGCCCCTGGTGAACGCTGCGCTGGCGGCGGCGTTCCTGTGGTTGGCAGTCGAATGCATAGAGAAGAAATCGTCACGTCAGATGAGCCTGTTGGTGGTCGCTTTCGTGCCGGCGTACCTTGCGCTGCACGTGGTGGTAAATTTCCAGGTATGGGACAGGTACTTGCTGGGGATCGTGCCGCTGCTTGCTCTGGTGTTAGGGCGCGGGATAGCTGCTACTCGATGGAAATGGCGCCCCGCGGTCGCGATGGTCGTTTTCACTGCGGTGATCTGGTCCATGCCCGGCGCTCTTGCAGGAGAGCTACCGGTAGGTGGGGATCACAGGTTACACGAAGGGATAGACCGGGTGGCAGCATACCTCTCCGAGACAGCCCCACCCGGCTCGGTTCTGTACCACCACTGGCTGGGATGGTACTGGGACTTCTATCTTTACGACAAGCCAGTAGAAAAGAGATATTATTTCGGCCCGGAGTACCTGGCGCGGAACGCCGAAAAGATCGCTCACCGGGGAATGTTCCTGGTGATGCCTGCATGGAAGCGGGTTTCCCCGGTGCGTGAGGCCCTGGACCGCGACGGCCTGCGGCTGTACCTGCTGAAAAAGTTCCACAGGAAAGACGGATCCCTGGCTTTCACCGTCTGGCGTATCGGAGTGGCGGATGACCATGCTGTCTGCCCGACCAGCCCATGTGAGCCCGACCGGTTCCGGGGCTAGGCGGCGAAGGGATCACGAGCGCCCACACGCTTCAGCAACAGGTTCGCTATCTCCTCTGCACTGCCAGCGAGACGCTCCACCTCAGAGCCTGACGCCTCAAGCCTGGATGCATCGTCCGCGGTTACGTACGACTCCCCTCCGATGATGGTCACCCTCTTCGCGGACGAGGCATCATCCACAGAAAAGCCAAAAGCGGGCATGAACGCCAGCAGGTAGTCTATGGAGACCAGCAAGTTCGTGGTCGTTCCAGGCACATCCTCTTTCCCAAAAAGGACGTAATGATCCAACGTCTTGGTCATAGATTCCTTCCCTTATCGTAACTGTTCAACCTTGGACAAATCGAACGCAATTGCCGCAGGTTTCACGCAGATACCCGCCAATAAGGCAGATAAGCCAGAAAAGATCAGCAAAAATTCGCATTTTACCGCTGGGGTGGCTGAATGGCACCCCCTTATTTCCGATTCCTGCAGAGCAGCTGTCAATCTGCTACAGGCACGGATCTGCTCCCACCACCCTCACTTCAGCTCGTCTGCGTACTCTGTCGGACGAATTCCTCCAGGGCATAGAGACCTCCGGACAAACGACGCACCACACACCCTGCTTTCTCCAACTCCTGCTCTTCCTGTGCGCTTATCACATCCTCTCCGCCTATGATCACTACATTGGAAGCATGCTTCGCTTCCTCCAACGAAAATCCGATAGATGCGCCCAACTTCCGTGCATACGGCAGCACAAGCAACATCCTGGTGCGTAGGTTCGGGCTCCCATCCCTACCAAGCAAAAAATACCTGACGATGGTCTTCGCGGGCATTGGAGGTTCCAGTTCGATATCGGGTACTGTGGTTGTACTCGTTCCGTCGTTCTCTATCCCCGTCGTTTCCTTGCCGCCCACACTCAGCGAGTAAACACCATGCGGCAGATGATCGAAACTGAAAGAGCCATCGTCAGCAATGGCCGTGGTGCGGTCCCAGCCGTAGGTACTACTGTGAAGCACAATCTCAGCACCCTCAGGGGCGTTCTTCACTGTGCCAGCTATCTTGCCCTGGATAGGGAAAGTGATGGTGACCCGATTCTGCCCATCCAGGGAAATATCGTCGGCCATCGAGCCCACACCGACAAGATCCAAAGAGTAAGCGCCCGAAGACAGATTGGAAAACTCGAAATGACCATCGTCGCCCAACGCCGCACTCCAGCTTTTGCCGCCTTTCCGCAACACCACTTCCTGACCAGGCACGCTCCCCGGCACATCACCCACCACCTGACTGTTGGAGAAACTTGGTGAAGAGACCTGCTGGAGCTGGAAATCGACCTCGTAGCTGACCATCTGGCCTTCCTGCCCTGGTGCATGGGCAGTGTCCAGGCCGTCGGCCACCTCGCTTTCCCAATCGCCCTGAACGACACGCACTTCGAAGAGACCTGCCGTGTGGAAAAATTCATAGTATCCGTGAGGCTTGGAAACAAAAGACCCCGTGGTGGCAGTGGGAAAACGGGTACCCGCTGCGGCGCCCTCCCATCTCATTTCCAGCTTGATCCCATCCAGCGGATCGCCGTGTTGATCCGTAACAGTTCCCCAGAACAGGCTCTTCCCCTGATTTTCCTCAGGAGGCACGAGGCGCTTGGTCACCACCCGGTAGATGAATGTGGGAACGGAGGGTATGACTATGTTCACCGCGTACTGATCTTCCCCTTTTATCGTGATTGGCACCCGCTGACCATCGACAGTCAGAACGTAATCCCCTTGAGCCTCGATGAGCATGGCATAAGAGCCGTCGTCCTGAGTAACCGTATCCGCTACCACCTCGCCGGTTTCCAGGGACAGTGTCAATTTTCGCCCGGCCAGAGGAGCTCCCTCAGAATTCAAGACCGAACCGTGGAGGTTGGCATGCGCAGACGGTATGAGGCCTTCCAGATCAATGTGGGTAGCTTCTCCCGCCTCTACCACCAGAGAGGGCTTCACGACACCCCGCCACCCTGCTGCCAGGTTGTAAGCGCCTGGTTTCACTTTGTCGAACTCGTAAGCGCCCTTGTCGTCGCTATTAACGGTGTACATGGTTTTCTCACCAGCCCGCAGTTCCAGCGAAATGGAGAGGGGAACCCCATTTCGATCCTTCACGGTTCCAGACACCACGCCCCATCCGCCGCTTTCCGAGATGCGGCTGCGCGTCGGGATCGATTTCAACCTCGATACAGCGGGCAGTTCACCCTGCAGGCCAAATGTATCGTTCCACCAATCGGTGTACCACGACTGGCTCTCCCACATCGCCGACAAAAAACCTATCTTGTTGTTTGCCAGGAGCCAGTGGCACATGCAGAAATAGCTCTCAGGCACCGTCTCGCCATGGATGTTCCCAGTGCCTTGCACGTACTCCGTTATCGCGGCAACCATATCGGCATGGGCGTGCGGGGTGATCCTGGGGTATCTTCTATCTTCCCGCCAGCCCACTACCGGCCCTCCTTCGGTGCTCAGGATGGGCACAGGGAATCCAAGGGACTCGCGGGCGATCTCGTCCGTCAGTTTCAGAGCCAGGAAGCAAGAAGGGTCATCGTGGATGGTAGCGCCGGGGTTTTTGTCCTCCTCGCGCCATTTGTTTATGGTTTCCATCGGCTGTTTATCCCACGCCCACGGGCCAAGATCTTCGTATTCCTCGCGTGTCAGGGGTGTGCCCTTCTGGTTTACATCGTCATAGGGGTAATCGAGTGGGTGGTTCAGCGTATAATTGTGTATGGCGATCCACACTCCGGCCTCGAAAACGTCAGATCGGCCGCGCTCCACCACCTTGGCAATGCCGTTCACTTTCCTCCCAATCGTCATGGCAGGAAACGCCGGGAGCCCGCCCAGAACGAGGATCCGATCCGCGTCGTAAATGAAGTTGTCCACCACTATGTCGAGCCAGTTGGACGGACGGTGGTTGTTCCGCCATTCCGCCGCCAGGTCCGGCTCGTTGTTGGTCTCGAAATAGCGCACGCCGAGTGCAACCAGATCACGGATGGTTTTTTCCTCGCGACCGCGGATATGACCTGGGTTTGGCTGCGGCCGATAGAGCCGGACGACCGGCATTATTCCGGCGTCCAGGAGCTTCTTGCAGACTTCTTTGGAAGATCCACCGCCATCGTCCAATATTTTCACCCACTTGATTTTCATGGCGGTAAGTTCGCGTATCCAGAAATCCAGGTCATTCCCAGTGGGATGGTACACGCTTGCGGACCAGTGTATACCTCGCCCGTTGTCATCAGGTGGTCTGGGGTAGTCTTCCAGGCGCATTTTTGCCTCCTCGACCGTATCTCTCACCACAGCGGCTTCACTGGACTTTTGACAAAGCGGAAACGGAGCTTTCTGGGGCTTCACGCTTGG
>CAZDOZ010000029.1:4816-18031 GCA_964507175.1 uncultured Anaerolineae bacterium | reverse complement strand
AAGAGGTGGGGCAACAGCCTCGCGGTGAGGATACCGAAAGCATTTTCCAGCGAAGTACACCTGGAAGAGAATTCCATCGTGGAAGTGATAGCTGTGGATGGACAAATCGTGATCAAGCCAGTTCCCAAACGGCGATGGTCGCTGGAGCAATTGCTGGAAGGGATAACGGATGAGAACATCCATGGTGAGGTAGATACAGGCAGAGCGATCGGGAACGAGGTGTGGTGAGGATGGGGTACGTTCCGAAGCGGGGAGATATCGTGTGGCTGACGTTCAATCCGCAGGCCGGGCACGAGCGGGCGGGAAGGCGTCCCGCGGCAGTGCTATCGCCTGCGGCTTACAACGGGAAAGTTGGCCTCGCAATTTTCGTCCCGGTCACCACCAGAGTGAAAGGCTATCCCTTCGAGGTGATGATCCCGGAAAATCTGCCCGTGAAGGGAGTCATCCTCTCCGATCAGGTGAAGAGCCTGGACTGGAGGGCAAGGGAAGCGGAATTCGTATGCGAATTGCCTCCGGCCACTGTGGAGGAGGTGCTGCAAAAGCTAAACACGCTGCTGGAACTGGAAAGAATTCGTTGAGATGGGTGCCTGTACTGGCTGAGGAGTTGTTTGCATTACGACGTGGGAGTGCATAACGGTGGGTACCTCATAATACTGTGCGGGACACGATGGGCAACATCAGGTGCAAGCAGTGTTGTATCGCGTGTTCTGCGCCTTGCCCCTACAGGATAGAATTGCAATTGCCCATTACATTTTGACAGATGAACAAGTCCGGCGAGGTCTCATGCTGTCAGAAGTCCCCCAGCCGAGCAAGGTGCTGTACTGGACAGGGATTCCGATGCGCTCTATTCCCGCAAGTGAGCTTGGTCGTTAGCTGCAAAGGGGAAAAATGAATATCGAATACAAGATCAACACACCGGTGTCTGCCGATCAATTTATTGAGCTGTTGCGTCGATCCACTCTTGGAGAGCGCCGCCCTGTTGATGATCGGGAGTGCATGGAGGGAATGGTCAAAAATAGCAATTTAATGGTTTCAGCTTGGGATGGTGAAAAACTCATTGGTATTGCTCGTTCGATGACAGATTTTCATTACGCTTGCTATCTTTCAGACCTCGCAGTTGATAAGGACTATCAAGGCAGAGGAATTGGCAAGAAGTTACAGGCAATTACTCAAGAGCAATTAGGGCCGAAATGTAAGTTGATACTGATTGCTGCCCCAGCAGCTAACTCGTATTATGAGCACATCGGTTATACAAACAACCCAAGGTGTTGGGTGCTTGAGCGTGAGCAGACAATTGGCAGCTAAGCCGACGCCAAAAAGCAGCGCGGCTGGTGCTGGTCATTAGGTGCCCTGATGTTCGGACAAAAGTCTGGACATGGCGGGTAGCGAGGGGCAATGCCCTTCGCTACCCGGAGAAATTAAGAGCCGACGCCATCCAAAAAATACCGAACGATGCCAATCCGTCCCGCCGGAGGGATGATGCCCGCTCAGCGAAAATTCCCCGACCCTGGGCGGACTACCTGTACTTGAAGAGACCACCCAGGCAATCTCTTCCCGGCGCTTCGGTCGGAAGATCGAGTCCACCCTCCCCACAACTCAAGCGGCTTTTGCCAGAACTTTGAAAGGCCCCGAGGCTCACGAAAAACCACTTGACAACCTCCTTTCGGAGTGCTATGATTTGAATGAGATAATCGCTCTGGTCAGACAAGAACTTGTTTTTCTATCCGAAGTGGCATCCATGGGATATTTGCTGTGGTTTACGAGTAACTTCTGCGATCTGTGGTGACGTTTCCCTGTCCTGGCTGAGGCCTTTAACAATCGATTCCCCGCACCGGCAAAAGCTTTTTGCTTCTGCCCCGGGTGGCGGGATAAAATAGGGAGGAAGATTCAATGGGACTGGAAGATACTTTGAAAACGCTGGTATCCTTCACTAGTGAAAAACCGCCTGTTGTGAGCCTCTATCTAAATGTGGACCCCAAATCACGTACTACCGATGAGTACAAATTGGTTTTGAGAAAGCTCCTGGATTCCGTAGAAGGGCATATCTCGAAAGACGACAGGGAACGGATAGAACAGTATGTTTTCTACGAATTCGATTGGAAAGCCCGTAGCCTTGCCTGCTTTTCGTGCCAGGGGAAGGACCTGTGGAAAGTTGTGCACCTCCAATTGCCTGTAGAAGATGCAGTTTATTCTGGACATACCCCCTACGTGAGCACCCTCATGAACCTCAAAGACACCTACGACATGCTGGGCGTGCTCAGCTTCGACCGAGAAGGAGCCAAACTGCTTGTCTTTTACCTGGAAGGTGCTGTGGCAACGGATGGAATGCTTGGAGAGGAGGTCAAGCGGCATAAGCAAGGAGGGTGGGCTGCAGCCAGATATCAGCGTCATGTGGATGCAATGGCAATGCAGAATATGAAAGAAATAGCCGAAATGATCTCCCAACATTACGCCAAAGACACTTTCCGAAAATTGATCCTCAGCGGTACCGAAGAAAATGTAGCAGCGTTGGAAAGTCTGCTCCCCAATCCGGTGAGAGATGTGATCATCGGGCGTATGAACCTATCGCCCGAGACTTCTGTCGTCGAGGTAGAGGAAAAAGCCCTGAATCTGGCATCTGAGGCTAGCAGGTCGAAAAAAATGCAAATGGCCCAGGAGGTGGTAGAGAAAGCCGCCGGAGGGGGTTCTGGCGTCTTTGGCCTTCCGGCAACCCTGGTTGCGCTTCAGGAAGGGAGGGTGTATTATTTGCTTTTGGGAGAGGCATTCAACTCCCCCATTTGGCGATGTCGGGAATGTGGCTATCTCAGCGATGTGCCCGTGGACAAATGCCCTATCTGCCAGGGAGAAATGATCCAGGTACCAGAAGGAGCACATGCCTTAGTAAGGGTGGCGTTCGAACAGGGTTCCAGAGTGGCGGTTATGCCTCCCGGCTCTGCCCTTGACGAACACGGGCACATAGGAGCACTGTTGAGATATTAGGCGTCGTTCCCTTGTTAGGATATATCACATCTGAGCGGAATACGGAAGGGTTCGAGCAAGACAAAATGATGCAGTTCGATAGGTTTACAGAACGAGCTAAGGAAGCGGCGATGCGCGCTTACGAGATTTTGCAGCGCTATCACCACTCACAGGTAGATGTTGAGCACTTCCTCCTGGCGTTGCTGGAGCAGCCCCAGGGGGTTGTGCCTTTTTTGCTGGGAGATATAGGCGTTCCCGTAGATAATCTCCATCAAGAGGTAGTGCGACTGCTGGAAAGCAGGCAGCGCTCTGCCTTCCCCGGATACATCGTATCCCCCACAGGACAGGTTTTCATCACACAGCGGCTGAAACGAATTATAGACCTGGCCGGAAGCGAAGCACAGCAGCTCCAAGATGAGTTCATCTCCACCGAACATCTTCTCCTTGCCATATCCGACGAGCGCCACACCAGGCTGGCAGGGATACTCCAGCAATACAACGTGGAAAAAGGCGCTCTCTACCGTGCAATCAAATCCATGCGCAAGGGACGAAGAGTAACTGATCCCAAAGCAGAATCGCGCTACAGGATGCTGGAGCGTTTTAGCCGAGACCTCACGCTGATGGCAGCTAAGGGGAAACTCGATCCGGTGATAGGCCGGAAATCAGAGATCATGCGGGTCATTCAGGTTCTGAGCCGGAGGACGAAAAACAACCCTGTCCTCATCGGTGAGGCTGGCGTCGGCAAGACCGCCATAGTCGAGGGATTGGCACAGCGGATAGTGCAAGAAGAGGTTCCGGAGACCCTCGTCGGCAAAAGAGTGGTGGCACTCGACCTTGCGGCACTACTGGCAGGGACCCGGTTCCGCGGCGAATTCGAGGAGCGGCTAAAAGGCGTCATTGAGGAAGTGCAGCAGTCTAACGGAGAGGTGATTCTTTTCATCGACGAAATCCATACGGTAGTGGGAGCAGGTGCTGCTGCCGGAGCTCTGGATGCCGCCAACATACTGAAGCCTGCCCTCGCCCGCGGCGAGCTGCGATGTATCGGATCCACGACACCGGACGAATATCGTCAACAGATAGAGCGGGATAGCGCCCTGGAGCGCCGGTTCGCCCCGATTTGGATACGCGAACCCTCCGTGGATGAAACCATAGCCATCCTGCGTGGCATAAGGAGCAGGTACGAGGAACATCATGGGATTGTTTACACCGATGCCGCGCTGGTGGCTGCGGCCAGGCTTTCCCACCGGTATGTCAGCGACCGCAGACTCCCTGACAAGGCGATAGACCTTATAGATGAAGCCGCCGCTCGAAGGCACGTGCAGATACGAACTCTCTCTCCAGACCTCCGCCGGAAGAAGTCAAAACTGGAAAATCTCAAAGCACTCGAGGAGAAAAGCTGGGAACGCGGCGACTACGAGGCTTACGCCAGGTACAAAATGGAAAAGATTCAGATGGAAGAGGAGTACAAGATCGCTTACGAGGGGTGGAAAGAAAAACAAGAAGACCTCCGGCAAGTGGACGATCAACTGATAGCAGAAGTGGTAGCCAGTTGGACTGGGATTCCTGTCGCGACCATGTTGGAGAGCGAAGCCGATCGGCTCCTCCGGGCTGAGGAAGCACTGGCAAAACGGGTGGTGGGGCAGGAGGAGGCAATATCCGCTCTGGCGGATGCTCTGCGGCGCGCCCGATCCGGCCTCAGGGACCCGCGCAGACCGATCGGCTCTTTTATCTTCCTTGGATCGTCCGGCGTTGGCAAAACAGAGCTCGCAAAAGCGCTGGCCGAGTTCCTTTTCGACGACGAGGATGCGCTGCTGCGGGTGGACATGAGCGAGTACCAGGAGCGGCACACCGTCTCCAGGTTGCTGGGGGCGCCGCCTGGGTACATCGGATACGAACAGGGAGGCCAGCTAAGCGAAGCGGTTCGTCGCAGGCCATATCGGGTCATCCTCTTCGATGAGGTGGAAAAGGCACACCCTGAGGTTTGGAACGCTCTCTTGCAAGTGCTCGACGACGGCAGACTCACCGACGGCCAGGGGCGCACGGTGGATTTCAGAAACACGGTGCTGATCATGACATCCAACATCGGAACACGCCATTTCGAAGATGTCCGCAGTCTTGGGTTCTTGCAGAGAGAGGAAAACGGGGAGAAATTCGAGGCTGCCCGCCATGCCATCCTTCAGGACCTCAAAAAGACATTCCGTCCTGAGTTCCTGAACCGGATAGATGAGGTCATTGTATTCAAACCGCTAAGCCGCGAGATGATGCTCAAGATAGTAGATCTGCAGCTCGGCAAACTGGATGAGCGGATGGAAGAACAAGGAATCGCCCTCCGATGGACCGACACTGCCCGTCAGTGGCTTGCTGAGAAGGGATACGTCCCCCAGTTTGGCGCCAGACCGTTGCGCAGGGTGATCCAGAAACATGTAGAAAGCCCTCTTTCTCAGCAGCTCCTGAGGTACGAGATCCAGCCCGGGGACATAGTGGAACTGGACGTAGCCGAGGGCAATCTCGTGCTGCACAGCCAAGAGGGGGAACCCGTCAGAGTATCTCTGCCAGGTCAGCACGTCGCTACCAAGTGAGAAAAGGCCATCACGATCCAGATGACGGCCTTCTCGCATGTTCAGTCTTGCTCTAGAGGAAGGACCCGCTTGCCAGTTGCATCTCAACGATGTCTCTGTCGAACTCAAGGAAAGCTATGCCGGGTTCGACCACATTCTCCATGATGAATCCCTCTCCGCCAAAAAAGCCCGTACCGATCCGACGGTTGGAATGAATGTCGAGGTCCACACTCTTCTCTGTGCACATGAGCCCGTCCTTCTGTACGATGACACCCTCTCCAGACGCCAGATGCAGATCCACGACCCTGCCGGGGAACTCGCTCTACGTTCCAGGGGATTGTCGTATCTTCTCAAAGGGTAGGGACGAGGAGGTCGAGCTGGGAAAGAACACCCGATATCGAAGGAGGAAGTGAAGAGAAGATCGTCGGAATCCGGACGCTCCCCTGGAATATTGAGAAGAGGCGGATTGTTGCTGCGACCAGTATCATGCCAGAGCGAAACCAGTTAACTTGTCCATGCTCCTTTACTCTGCTATCATATGTACCGGGAACGCAATAACTGCCGAGCGCGGGGCTTTTGCTAAGTCTGCTCCTACTGCAAAGGTCAACCCTCTACCCCACAACGAGGGTATGTAGAGTCTGCTCGTGATGAAAGGATGGCTAATGGCTCTAACGAGTTCCGCTGCCGTAAGCATCAGCCCGAAGACGATTGAGGAACGACTGCGCCGCATCTTCCACCCATCTGCCACATCCACTCTCATCCTAGCAGCTATAGTCATTGGAATTCTCACAGGCTACATGGCGGTAATCTTCATATGGCTGATAGGATACATAGAGCATGTCTCTTTCGATATCGTTGTCCCGTTTCTCAATGCCCACGGCTTCAGGGAAACTGCCATCATCTGGATACCAGCAGCAGGCTCGCTGGTTTCAGGCCCTCTCATCACTTTTTTCGCTCAAGAAGCAAAAGGCCACGGCGTACCCGAAGTAATGATGGCGCTTGCCGTCAACAGGGGCAGAATGCGCCCGATAGTGGCGGTGGTGAAAGCGGCAGCTTCCAGTGTGTGCATTGGGACTGGCGGTTCCGCTGGACGTGAGGGACCGATAGTTCAGATTGGTGCAGTGCTGGGGTCACTTGCCGGGCAGATCGCCAGAATGTCAGACGAGGAGACAGGCACCCTCGTTGCCTGCGGCGCAGGAGCAGGAATAGCTGCCGTTTTTAACGCCCCAATTGCGGGTGCAATGTTCGCCATGGAAGTGATAGCCGGGAAATTCTCGACTTTTTCCTTCGGCAATGTGGTCATTGCAGCGGTCAGCGCCAGCATCGTCGCCAGGCACTACCTGGGAACCGCTCCGGCATTCGTGGTCCCAGCATACACCCTGAGGTCACCTCAGGAGCTCCTGCTTTACGCCTTCTTGGGCATAATCGCTGCTTTTGTAGCTTATGCTTTCGTCCAGGCGCTCTATTTCACCGAGGATCTCTTTGATGGGTGGAAATTCCCAGATTTTCTGAAGCCAGCCGTCGGAGGGTTGGTGTTGGGCACTGTGGCATACTTCTCACCGTACGTCCTGGGGACAGGGCTTTCGTGGATTGAGAGCGCCCTGGAGGGAGGACTGGCATGGAAGCTCATGTTGGTCGCTATACTCGTCAAGATACTCGGCACGTCCCTCACCCTTGGGTCTGGAAACTCAGGCGGCATATTCTCGCCGTCGCTTTTCATGGGTGCTATGCTCGGGGGCGCTTTTGGGTACGCTGTCAATATTCTGTGGCCGACCACGACTGCACCTCAGGGGGCCTACGCTCTCGCTGGCATGGGAGCCCTCTTCGCCGGAGACGCCGGTGCACCTCTCACATCGATTTTGATGGTATTCGAGATGTCTGGCGACTACCGGATGATTCTCCCCCTCATGGCGGCAACCGCCACAAGCGTTGTCACATATGGGCTGCTAAGCTCCGAGAGCATTTACACGCTGAAATTGGTGCGCAAGGGGATCTATTTGCAGAGGGCTACCGAGATAGACGTTATGCAGGGAGTAGCCGTTCGAGAAGTTATGACCACCAATCTCAATGCCGTGCCTCCCGACATGCCTCTCTCTGAGCTGGAACATCTTTTCCACACCACCTATCATCACGGATTCCCAGTTGTGGATGGAGGTGGAAAATTCATAGGACTTGTTACCCTGAAAGATTTGCTGAAGGCCAAAGAGCGGGGTACATTCGCTCGGCATACAGTAGGCGAGATAGTCAATACCACCCCCTTGTTGGTTTACCCGGATGAACCAGTGTGGCATGCCTTGAAGTTGATGGGGATGAAGGATGTCGGACGCATCCCGGTGGTCGCACGCGACGATCCATCGCACCTGCTCGGGATGCTCAGGCGGGTGGATGTGATACGAGCATATCAACGGGGTATCCAGAAACGCCTGGAATCCCACACCAAAGAGGACAGGATGCAGCTTGCACACCTGACCGGTTTGCATGTGAGGGAGTTCGTGGTACAGCCTGGGGCGCCTATCATTGGCAAGCCGATAAAGAACGCCAGAATGCCGGAAGGAGCACTTCTGGTAACCCTCCGTCGGGGCGGCAACGTGGTGATAATCCACGGCGACGTGGTCCTCCGGCCCGGGGACCGGGTTACGGCTTTGGTAAAAGAAAAGGACACAGAAAAGGTACAGGAGCTTTTCTCGCCCATGGAAGAGGAAAAATTACGGCATGGCCCGTTTGAGTAAGGGGAGTCCGAAGCAATCCTGGGGGCATCCCATGGGCTCCCAGGATTTCCCATGAGATATTTTCAGCATCTATCAGCCCCAGGCGATGGGGTGCACCATGCTTCAGACGCGTCGAAAAAGCTCCAGGAACGGCATGGGCCTTCGATTTGCTTCGGAATCCCAGTAAGGGGGAAGATTCTCGTTCGGCGCTATTTGACAAAACACGGGAACGTATGATAGATTTGGAACTGGAAATGAGCCGAAGTGGCGGAACAGGCAGACGCGCTGCGTTCAGGGCGCAGTGGGCATTGGCCCGTGTGGGTTCAAATCCCACCTTCGGCACACAAAAGCCCCGGCCGGACCGGCCGGGGCTTTCCGCTTCTCCTGGAGGCCCGAGAGGGCTCCAGCGCTCAGGGCAATGAGAAAAGTAGCTGTTCAGCCTTGAACAAGTCGAGCGCAGATGCCGCAGATACCCGCAGACAAAACGAATAAACCAGAAAAGATCGGCGAGAATCAGCGCCTATCAGCGTTCTATTGCTGGGAAGGCTGAGCGGTAACTGAGAAAATACGTCTTACGCTGCAACTGGCTCTGGCTTCCCCTGCTTCAGGAACACAAGTTCGTCTCCCTGCACGTCCACCAGGATGTGATCGCCGTCCCTGTAATCACCCTTCAGCAGTTCCATCGCCAGCGGATCCTGCAGGTACCGCTGGATTGCCCGCTTCAGCGGCCTCGCACCGAATACAAGATCATAGCCTTTGTCCGCTAGGTATTCTTTGGCTGCATCTGTCAACTCAATGGTGATGTGCCGGTCTGCCAGCAACCCATGCAATCTGCGTAGCTGGATCTCCACGATCTGTTTTAGATCTTCCTTAGTCAGCGGCCTGAAGATAATCGTTTCGTCCACACGGTTCAGGAACTCCGGTCGGAAATGACGGTTCAACTCCTCCATTACTTTCCGACGCATCGCTTCCTGATCCGTCTGCACCAGATCCCGAATCCACTGGCTTCCGATGTTGGAAGTCATCACGATGATCGTGTTCCGGAAATCCACAGTCCTCCCATGCCCATCTGTCAGGCGACCGTCGTCAAGCACTTGCAACAAGACATTGAACACTTCCGGGTGCGCTTTCTCGATCTCATCGAAAAGCACCACACTGTACGGTCTGCGGCGGACTGCTTCCGTCAGCTGACCTCCTTCTTCGTAGCCCACGTATCCGGGCGGCGCGCCGATGAGCCTGCTGACGGTGTGCCGCTCCTGGTACTCACTCATGTCGATTCGGATCATGGCATGCTCGTCGTCGAACAGGAACTCCGCCAGCGCACGTGCAAGTTCCGTCTTACCGACACCCGTGGGCCCAAGGAAGATGAAGCTGCCCAGCGGTCGGTTTGGGTCTTGCAGGCCGGCCCTTGCACGCCTGACAGCGTTGGCGACAGCGCTAACCGCTTCGTTCTGGTCGACCAATCGCTGATGAATCCGTTCCTCCATGTGCAAGAGCTTCTCTTTCTCGCCTTCCAGCAATTTGCTGACCGGGATGCCGGTCCAGCGGGAAACCACCTCAGCGACGTCCTCCGGCGTAACCTCCAGTTTGAGCAGTGCACCATCCTTTTGAAGCTCCTTCAGGTGTTTCTCGGCTTCCTCTAGTTGCTTCTGGAGTTGCACCAGCCTGCCGTACTGGAGCTCGGCGGCTTTGGTGTAATCCAGAGCCCGCTGAGCGACCTCGATTTCGTGCTGGACCTGCTCGATTTCTTTTTGAAGCCGGTGGACTTCCTGGATTGACTCTTTCTCAGCGTTCCACCTGGCCCGAAGGGCGTTTGCCTTCTCTCGAATATCGGCCAGCTCTCTCTCGATCTTCTGGAGCCGCTCTCTGGATGCTTCGTCTTTCTCCTTTTTCAGTGCCTCGCGTTCGATCTCCAGCTGCATGACCTTTCGCTCGATCTCGTCCAGTTCCTCAGGCTGGCTGTCTATCTCCATCCTGAGCCTGGCAGCGGCCTCGTCAACCAGGTCGATTGCCTTGTCCGGTAGGAACCGATCGGTGATGTACCGGTGAGACAGTGTCGCCGCAGCGATTAGTGCCCCGTCCTGGATGCGCACGCCGTGATGGACTTCATAGCGCTCTTTTAGCCCGCGGAGGATGCTGATGGTGTCCTCGACGCTGGGCTCATCGACGTAAACCGGCTGGAACCGTCGCTCCAGCGCTGCGTCTTTCTCAATGTATTTCCGGTACTCGTCCAGCGTAGTTGCGCCAATGGCGTGGAGCTCGCCACGAGCCAGCATCGGCTTCAGCATGTTGGATGCATCCATCGAGCCCTGGGCAGCGCCTGCGCCCACGACCGTGTGCAGCTCGTCGATGAACAAAATAATCTGTCCGGCGGCATCGGCGATTTCTTTCAATACCGCTTTGAGCCGTTCCTCGAACTCGCCGCGGTACTTTGCGCCTGCGATCAACGCACCCATATCGAGCTGGACAATCCGCTTCTCCTTGAGCCCTTCTGGCACGTCGCCGCGGACGATCCTCTGGGCCAGTCCTTCCACGATGGCTGTCTTGCCGACGCCAGGCTCGCCCACCAGTACGGGGTTGTTCTTGGTCCGGCGGCTCAGGATCTGCATCGTTCGGCGGATTTCCTCGTCCCTGCCGATGACTGGATCGAGCTTGCCCATGCGAGCCATCTGCGTCAGGTCCCTGCCGTATTTCTCCAGAGCCTGGTACTTCACTTCCGGATTCTGATCAGTCACACGGTGGCTGCCGCGGATGCTTACCAACGCTTGCTTGATGCTATCCTCTGTGATGTCGTTCTGCGCCAGCAGCCCAGCCACGCCTCCGGCGTTCTTGTCGGTCATAGCCAGGAACAGGTGTTCCGTGGAGACGTACTCATCCTGCATCTGAGACGCAATCACCTCGGCGTTGGTCAGGACACGCTGAAGCTCCGGCGAGATGCCGATCTGTGCGGCGGCACCGTAAACCCGCGGTCTTTGCTGCAATACCGCTTCTATCTGGTCCAGGAGCGCCCCAGGCTGGACTCCCAGCTTCTGGACGATCTGCGGGACCACACCGCCTTCCTGCTCCAGCAGCGAGGCCAGCAGGTGCTCCGGTTCTATCTGGCTATGATTGTATCGCATCGCCCTTTCCTGGGCGTCGACTAACGCTTCCTGTGCTTTCTGTGTCAACTTGTCCGATTTCATAATTCCCCCTATGTATCTCCCATCTCGGCTATCGCCGGGCGGGGAAATGGGGGCGTACGCTCGAGAGCGACATCCCCCGGTTGGAACCCATTATAAAGGCAGAGCGCTAGAAAAACGCTAGAGGAATGTTAACCATTCGCTAGCGCCGACAGAACGCAAAGCCACCGGAAGCCGAGTGGCACCACCCTCAGAATTGATTGTCAGACATCAGACATTGCAACTGTACAATCCCTGGGGGGTGTTGTATAATTTTTTACCAGAATGTTGTCGGGGCATAGGGGTGCACTCGGATGTAGAGAGGGCTGCAGGCTCGTTCTACACACCTCGCCCCGCCGGCGATACGCCCAGCCTGTATTCTAGAGAACACGGCAGTGCAAAATGTGTTGCCTCTCAGGGAGATGTGAAATGGATCACGTGAAATCTTTGAAGTGCACGATTTGTGGTGCAGAATACTCGCCGGATGAAGTGGAGTATGTCTGCCCAAAACATGGCGACGACGGAACCCTGGATGTGGTCTACGACTATGACGTGATCGCCAGCAGGTTCAGCAAGGAAGACCTGGCAGCAAGCAAGGAACCCACTATCTGGCGCTATAAGCCACTCCTGCCGGTGGAGCCGGACTCCCCTGTGCCTCCGCTGCGGGTAGGATGGACGCCGCTTTATCCCGCGCCACGCCTGGCGGAGAAGTTGGGGCTGAAGCACCTCTGGGTGAAGGACGATACCGGCGAGCCGACGGCATCCTTCAAGGACAGGGCATCGGCACTGGCGGTGGTGAAAGCGCTGGAAAAAGGCGCAAAGGTGATCACCACGGCAAGCACCGGCAACGCTGCGGCGGCGCTGGCCGGGCTGGCGGCAAGCGTGGGCCTGCCGGCGGTCATCTTTGTACCCAAGACCGCGCCACCGGCCAAGATCGCCCAGCATCTTGTCTATGGTGCTCACGTGATGCTGGTGGATGGCACTTACGACGACGCTTTCGAGCTCACGCTGAGGGTCGCCAAAGAGTTCGGCTGGTACAACCGGAATACCGCTTACAACCCTTACATGACCGAGGGAAAGAAGACCGCTGTACTGGAGATCTGCGAGCAGCTCGATTGGAAAGCGCCCGACCGAATTTTCGTCCCTGTGGGGGATGGTTGCATCATCGGCGGCATCCACAAAGGGCTGAAAGATCTGGCGGCGCTGGGCTGGATCGATCACATGCCGAAGATCATGGGCGTACAGGCTGCCGGTTCCGATCCTCTTGTGCAAGCTTGGGAGCAAGGGCTGCAAGGCTGGGAGATGAAGCCGATAGAAGCTCATTCCGTAGCCGATAGCATCGTCGCCGGCCTGCCGCGCGATCGCAACAAAGCGCTGGCTGCCGTGCGGGAGACTGGCGGCGCGTACCTGCGCGTTACGGATGATGAAATCCTTGCCGCTATCCCCACCATTGCCCGGAATACTGGCGTTTTCGTGGAACCTGCCGCTGCCGCCGCCTACGCTGGGTTGGAGAGAGCGGTAGCCGGAGGGATGGTCGATCCAGATGAACGCGTGGTGGTGCTCCTGACCGGCTCTGGCCTGAAGGACATCGCCAGCGCGATGAAAACAGTGCCAGAGCCTCCGGTCATTGCCCCGACGCTGGAGATAGTCAAATCCATAGTGGGAAGCTGAACTGGCGGAACCGTTACCAGAGAGCCAAGTGATTCTCACTGCGTATGCTATGGGAAGAGGTACTGCAACTGAGATAAATGTATCACATGGCCCTCGTGCATTGCCAGTCGAGACGCACAATGCATCGCTGGGGTTCAGACGTGAATTCGGATAGGTGCATCG
>CAZDOZ010000029.1:3041-4716 GCA_964507175.1 uncultured Anaerolineae bacterium | reverse complement strand
CCGGCGGAGAGATGATGTCCGGGCTCATGTCCAAAGTTCCGTGGGTCTGGCCTTCGAGGCAAGTCGAAAGCCCAAGGCCATTTCAGGAGATTTCTCGATGCACGTGGGGCAAATCACGGCCCGCTATCTGGGTTGATGGAGACCGACGACGGCTCAGAGTGGGTCCTGGGGGCCCTACGGGCCCCCAGGATTCGCTTCGCGCTCCCTCAGTGCGTTGAGATTGGCTTTCCGAGCATTTTCGTATAAGATGGCCTTGCTATCGGGCCCCGCACGGATCATCGCAATTTATGATTGCTCCCCGAGCCGCCGTGCCCGAAGCGCAACGCACCACGGTACTTTGGCCGTACCATGGATAGACTATGGGTTGCAGTCTTCATGGTTGCATCGTAGGCCGGGTGTGGGGATACCTTGATCGTCTCGTGTTCGGGAGGAGGGTTGCGAATTGAGCAAAGACTCGATGCGTCCGCTTGTCACTGCCTCCTTTCGGCAGCGGCTTTCTAGTTCAAAAGGCCAAATCGTCATCGTAACCGGACCGAAAGGCTCCGGCAAGTCCTCTTTCTGCTCCGGAAAGGCACTCCTGGCCCACGCCTATGGCCTGGACGTGGCAGGCGTGATCTCCCTCCCCCACTTTTACGGCTCGGTGAAAACCGCCATAGACCTCTTGAGCCTGCGCACCGGCAGCACACGCAGGCTGGCGTCCCGCCGAGATGGCAGGCTTCCAGGCAATACCCTCCACACTACTTTCTGGGATTTCGATGAATTGACAATTGAGTGGGGAAATTCCTCTCTCCAAGATGCCATCCCTTGCGACCTGTTAGTAGTGGACGAGGTAGGCCCATTGGAAATGGAGCGTGGAACAGGACTGCTGGCAGGCTTGCATGCTTTGGATTCAAGAAACTACCTGCTGGCTCTGGCAGTGGTCAGGCCGGAGTTGATTCCAGAAGCCTTGAAACGATGGCCTGATGCCGGGGTGCTGGATGTGTCGGGGGGCATCCCGAAGGCGTGGCGATGATCGAACTCCAATCTGTGTCGGTGCAGTACGGCGGCCAGGAGGCGTTGAAAAACGTCAGCCTTCGGATAGAAGATGGCGAATTTGTCCTGCTCACAGGGCCTTCCGGATGCGGGAAGAGCACTCTGGTGCGGCTGCTGGCAGGCCTCCTCCCAGATGTGATCCCATCCGTGGTAAGGGGTGAAGTATCCGTGAACGGCACTGACCCCGTAGGCGCTTCGGCGGGGGATATGGCGAAGCTCGTGGGTGTCGTATTCCAGAACCCCGCCACGCAGCTTTTCTGCCTGACAGTGGAGGAGGAAGTGGCGTTTGGTCCGCGCAACATGGGGCTTCTCGAAGAAGAGGTGCAGGACCGGGTGACCTGGGCGCTGGAAGCGGTGGGGTTGGAGGGACTCCGTGACCGAGTGCCGGCGGAGCTCTCCGGTGGCCAGCAACAGCGGCTTGCGATAGCATCGGTCCTGGCGATGCGCCCCTCCATCCTGGTGCTGGACGAGCCTTTCGCCAGCCTGGATGTGTCAGGGCTCCGGCAAGTCCTACAGACGCTGGAGGACCTGAACCGGCTGCATGGGATTGCGGTGCTTCTGGCGGAGCATCGTCTGGCCGAGGCAGCCCGAATAGCCGACAGGATAATCGTCATGGATAAAGGCACTATCGCTGCCAACGGCA
>CAZDOZ010000029.1:0-2941 GCA_964507175.1 uncultured Anaerolineae bacterium | reverse complement strand
GAGGAAGTGGCATTCGGCCCCAGGAACTGGGGAATTTTCGATCGACCGAAGCATGAGTCTTTGATGGAAGCGGCAGACCTGGCAGCCCTGCGGAACCATCCTCCGCTAGCCCTTTCGTCGGGGCAACAGCAGAGGACTACACTGGCTGCTACCGTCGCCACGTCTCCGCGTCTCCTTATCCTAGACGAGCCGACTTTGGGTCAAGACTGGGGACACCTGGAACGACTGATGGACTTCGTGGTGTCGCTAAACCGCAGAGGGAGTGCCATCTTCCTCATTACCCACGATTACAAGCTGGCTCGCCAGTACGCCGAGCGGGTATTGTTAATTGAGGAAGGATACATCGTCCTGGATGGCAGGTTTGGCGATGGTGCCTCGTCAGCTGGGCTCCCACCCACTGGGACCCACGAAAGGGCCAGAGAAAAGGGGCTACGCGTGGCGGATTTAACAACGGCTGAAGTATTTTGATTCTCGATAGGAGGGCGCTATGAAATGGACCACCCGTGACCTGGTAACTATGGCGGTCTTTGGAGCTCTTTGGGGCGCATTGGAAATGTCCCTGGGGTCCATGCTTCACGTCTTGCATCTTCACTTCATTGGTGTGATCATGGGTGGAACAGGGATGTTGATAGTGCTCACAGGCTTTCTCTTCGTGCCAAAGAAGGGGGCGGTGCTGGTGATGGGAATTGTAGCGGCATTCTTGAAAGCCTTTAGCATCGGCGGTGTAGTACTTAACCCGATGATTGCGATCGTCGCGGAGAGCCTTCTCGCTGAAACTGGGCTGGCGCTTACCGGCTGGAGCAAGCACCGGGGGAGCTTGATGTTTGCCGGTGCGCTTGGCGTCCTGTGGTCTTTCTTCCATCCTTTCTTCACCCAGGGCATCCTGGCAGGGAAAGGAATTGTAACCATGTATCACCGGATCATTGCCAAAACGGCAGGCATCCTGGGTATGAGCCCCAAAGCGGTTCTGATGGTGCTGGTTGCTCTGCTGCTTCTGCATATCCTGTCTGGCGCTGTTGCCGGCTGGCTTGCCAGCGATCTCGGCGGCATACTTGCGCGCCGACTAAAGTCAGTAAGGGCCTGACGATGCGCAGGCCACGGCTGGGGACCCCCGGCTACATGAGCTGTTTTCTGGCATCCTTGCTAGCCGCCATGATAGCAGGAGGCTGGAAGTCCTTGGGTGGATTATTTCTATCGCTGGCACTGGCCCTAATTTTTTATCCTAAGGCCCTGGTAGTGCTCCGCAAGCCAGCGTTCTGGCTCTTCTCGATGCTCCTGATCCTGACCAGTGCCCTCTGGACAGGCTCAGCAAATACAAATCTGGGGCCTGTGGCGTTCTCTGCCAAGGGCCTTGCCCTGGGCGTGCAGATGGCTGTGCGTACCGCCGCCATCCTGATCGCCATGCGGGGACTGACTGTCTCGGTTTCGCCAGGGGAAATGGCGGGCCTGCTGGAAAGGATCGGGCTGAAGGGACTGGGCTTCACTTTAGGCGTGGCGGTCAATATCCTGCCAGCGCTGGAGAGGTCAGTCCTCAACACCTGGGATACGTTGCGGATGCGCGGCGGCCTCAGGCGCAACCGCTGGCATACATTTAAACTTGCTGCTGTAACTGTCATGGCTGGCGCACTCCGGCGTGTGGACGAGATTGCCGTTGCGGCTGAAGTCCGTGGCTTCTCGCCGGAGAAATCCAGACCTATGAAAACGCGCCATTCATCGCTGGACGTACCTGTTGCGCTCTTCCTGTTGGTCCTCTTATTGGTTTTTGCACTGAAATGAGACCTCCTTTTACGCCGAAACTATTAGTGGAGATGTGACAAAGACCTGATTCCATCCAATAGTGGGGTTGGGTATAATATTAAAGTGTGAAGATAGCTAAAGGTACGTGCTTTGCCGGAAAATTGGGAGGGCAAAATGGATTCCAATAGGAGGATTCCAAAATTCAAATTTGTGGCTTTTGTGTTGGTAGTGGCGCTGGCCTTAGCGGCGTTCAAAATACCTCTGGATACCTTTGCTGCCTCTACAACGATAGTGCACATTGTGAGGCCGGGGGAAAACCTCTCGTCCATAGCATCTCGTTATGGGGTGAGTGTGGCTGCGCTCCAGCGTGAAAATGGCATATCTAATCCTGATTACATTTATGTGGGAGAGAGGTTGAGGATACCCGGGGCCGGCGTTAGCTCCGGAACCGCGCCTGTCATGACGACCCGACAGGCACCTGCAGAAGCGCCATCCCGCCCTTCTCATGGGTATAGGAGAGTCGGCACGACTGTTTATGTGGTGCGCCCGGGTGACACGCTGTATGGGGTATCCCTCAGGTTTGGCGTCTCGGTGGCAGATATCGTGGCGGTCAACCACTTGCGAAGTACCCTGATCTGGGTTGGTCAGCGCCTCCTGATACCGCATGGCTATGCTGCACCGCCATATCGGGTTGTGCCAACCAGGGTTCCTGCCACCCCCACTCATCACTTTGTGCCTTCTGATCCGAGCAGACTGAGCTTCTATTACGTGGTCAGGCCGGGAGACACATTATATATGCTTGCGCTGAGATTTCATACCACCGTTTCCGCCATCAAGACACTCAACAGGCTGATTGCTGACTGGCTGTACATAGGACAGCGACTCAGGATACCAGAAGGCGGTAGTTATTACGAGATGCCTGTTCCTGTGGCTACTCGTGTAAGCGGGCCGCCTGTATCGCAGACGCTTCCGGCTATACAGCCTACAGCGGTGCCTACGCCTGCCTTTACTCCAGCGCCTGTAGCGACACGGGTTGCCTCGCCTACACCTGCACCTACACCGACATTTGACAAACCCACTTCCCCCTATGGGGGTAGCATCAAATGATGTAGTTCCTGGACATTGCTTGAGGGTAGTTGTTTAGGGTCCCTGGCAGTTGAGCGCTGCCAGGGACTTTTCGCGTCAAGGGTGGTGAGTGGAGAAA
>CAZDOZ010000028.1:0-18312 GCA_964507175.1 uncultured Anaerolineae bacterium | reverse complement strand
GAGGAGTCCACTGATACTTCTGTTGGTTATTCCAGGGCAATCAAGAGAGCGTGCAATGGTCTTGAACATCCCCCGGCGCTGGCTTCTCAACCAAGATATCGGTTCCTCCACATCCAGTTTCAGGCGGATCAGCCACCAGACTCGGCTGCGCGGGAGAGGGGCTTTGTTTGGTGGCCCGAAGTTGGGCTTCAGCATGCATTCGAGAAACTCCATAGCGCTCAATGGAGGATCGAAGTCTTCCCTGGTGAATTTCCAGGCAAAGCGGGTCCAATCGAATATCCTGTTGCGAGGTTTATAGTAGGGTAGGCAGCATCGCATAGAGCCGCAGTACGGCCTCGCCGAGGCCGTAACGGGCGGCGGCTTCAGGGAGAGGAATGAATGTCGGAAGGGTGGCCACGGCTTTCATTTTCGTTGCTCCTTGTCCTGAGAGCGCAAAGCCCGACCCTTCCGGGCCGGGCCAGTTTTGTTTCGTACCGGGTTCTGGCCCGGCCTCTTCGAGAGCCACCCATCGGACTTGAACCGATAACCTACGCATTACGAGTGCGTTGCTCTACCGATTGAGCTAGGGTGGCCCAATGGCCAAATTATAACCGAATCCGGTTCCCCACGCAAAAACGGGCTTTTCTTTGTCTGCTTATGGCGACTGCCGGACGGTGCCTGACCTCGCGCCGCCAACGTTGGCGCATAAGCCAAACCCTGTTTGACATAATTTCCCCTTTGGATTATGATAATAAAGCTTTTTCGGTTGCACGGCCGATGGCTATTGACCCAACACAGATGGACAGACGTTCATCTGTGTTTCTGTTGTGTGGAACCAGAAATATGTGTCGACAGTGAGGAACATGGAAAAGGACTATTACGAGATTCTGGGTGTGAGCAGAGATGCAAGCCAGGAAGAAATCAAGAAGGCCTATCGCAAACTGGCCCGCCAGTACCATCCAGATGTGAACAAAAGGCCCGATGCCGAGACGCGTTTCAAGGAAATCAACGAGGCCTACCAGGTGCTTGGAGACCCGGAGAAAAGGGCTGCTTACGATCGATACGGCCGTGCAGGCTTAGAGGGTATGGGAGGCTTTGGGGATTTCGGATTTGGTGGCTTTGGCGATTTCAGTGATCTCTTCGGGGATATGTTTGGCTTCGGGTTTGGCGGGTCACGACGTCGAAGGCAGGGCCCCCATCGTGGCGCGGACCTGCGCGCGAGGGTCACCATAACTTTCGAAGAGGCTGTGTTCGGCACCGAGAAAGAGATCGAGATAGAGCGTGAGGAAGTGTGCCCTCGCTGCGGTGGTACCGGGGCAGAACCTGGGACTTCGCCAGTGAGGTGTCCGGTTTGCGGCGGAACTGGACAGGTCCGCCGGGTACGGCAGTCCATCCTCGGATCTTTCGTCCAGGTGACGACATGCCCACGCTGTGGTGGCACTGGCGAGGTGATAAACTCGCCCTGCTCTGCATGCCATGGCACAGGACGTATCGTGCAGCGTAGGAAACTACGTGTGAAGATACCAGCTGGCGTCGACGATGGCATGCAAATCAGGCTTTCCGGGGAGGGGCACGCAGGTGAAAAAGGCGGCCCTAGCGGCGACCTATACGTGGAAATCCATGTGAAACGGCATCCGGTGTTTCGCCGGGAGGGCGACGATATCTTGCTTGAACTCCCCGTAAATATTGCCCAGGCTGCGCTGGGGGCAAAAGTACAGGTCCCTACCATGTACGGGGTCGAGGAACTTAAGATACCGCCGGGTACCCAGCACGGACATCGGTTCGTTCTCAAAGGCAAGGGTTTTCCACATATTCGCGGTTCTGGTAAGGGGAACCAGATAGTGACTGTCAAGGTCGTAGTGCCCACTAGACTGAACCGGCAGCAACGGGAACTTCTGTTGGAACTGGGGGGAACCTTAGGCAAGGAAAACCTCGGGGGCGAGAAAGGACTTTTTGATCGAATAGTGGAAACCATAGGTGATGCTTTTGGGAAATAAAATGCATCTCTGGGAACTTAGCGTTCAGGCTCCGGATGAAGTCGTGGATTCACTGATGGAAATTTTCGGTCTTTACAATGGGGAGAATGGTGGCGGTGTGGTCGAGGTAGTCGGTTTTGATGCTGTCGGCGAGCGGATGTATGAGCGCAATGTGGTGCGCACTTACGTCCCCGCAGGGGAGGACGCTGCGGAGCGGATCGAGAAACTGCAGTGGGCGGTCCGCTGTTTGCAGCATCTCTACGAATTCCCAACTCCTCGGGTGCGCAGCTTGGATGAAGAGGATTGGGCATCGGCGTGGAGATCCAGCTACAAACCACTCCGCCTGGGACATAGGGTGTTCGTACGCCCTTCGTGGATCGAGAACGTGGAGGTTGGGGAAGGTCTGATCGAGGTAATCCTGGACCCGGGAATGGCTTTCGGCACAGGATTGCACCCGACCACCCGGCTGGCGCTGGAGTTGCTGGAGGAGACTGTTAGGCCTGGCGATGTCGTGTGGGATATTGGCACCGGGAGCGGCATTCTGTCCATCGTGGCAGCCCGTTTGGGGGCTTCCCTGGTGGTGGCCACAGACGTGGACAGAACCGCCGTTGAGGTAGCCAGGCGCAATGCTTCTGTAAATGGCGTTGAAGGTCTGGTCGAGGTTCAGCACGGTTCTGTGCCTGCGGGTGCCGGCACCCCGGACGTGGTTGTGGTCAATATCCTTGCAGAGGTGATCTTGCGCCTTCTGGAAGAAGAGCGTCTCGGCGATTACCTGCACGCAGGCGGCAGGATGATACTCTCCGGCATAATCGCCCGTTCTGCGCCGATGCTCCGAGGGCGTCTGGACGGTTTCGGATTGCGTATTGTGGAAGAACGACAGGATGGCGATTGGTGGGCATGGTTGACGGAGAAGCAGCCGATCGCTTTGCCAAGGAAATCTTTGATTTAGGAGGAACAGAAATATGGCAGGTATGTTCGATCTCAGCGTTGGTAGTCTCGGCGCTAAGAATGATGAGGACGTTATGTACGATGTGGTTATCGTTGGCGCCGGTCCGGCCGGAATGGCGACCGCCGTCTATTCCGCTCGTGATGGGAAGAAAACCCTGGTTTTGGAGAAGCAGATTGCTGGCGGATTGGCAGGCACTACCCATTTGATAGAGAACTATCCAGGGTTCCCAAACGGCGTGAGCGGTGAGAAACTGATGAAGCTGTTCAAGGAGCAGGCGTTAAAATTCGGGTCCGAATTTGTGGAATTCGAGGAAGTGAAGGAAGTCGAGAAAAAGGACGGCGTCTTCCACGTGACCACCGATGTGGGCAGCACATATCAGGGCAGGGCGGTGCTGCTGGCTACCGGCAGTGCCCCGATAAGGCTTGATGTCCCCGGTGAAAAAGAGCTGTACGGCCGTGGCGTTTCCTACTGCGCCACGTGCGACGGCCCGCTTTTCAAGGAGAAGGACGTGGTGGTAGTGGGTTGTGGCAACTCCGGCCTTCAGGAAGCCCTGACCCTCCTCGATTACGTCAAGAGCATCACTTTTGTCGAGTTCCTTCCAACTTCTAAAGCAGAGAAAATCCTGCGGGACCGGGTAATGAACAACCCGAAGACTACGTGCCTGTTCAGCCACATGGTGACCTCTATCAAAGGGGAAGGCTCTGTCTCCGCTGTGGCGGTGAAGAACAGGGAGACCGGAGAGGAATTCGATGTGCCTGCACAGGGCGTCTTCATCTACGTGGGATATCGCCCATACACAGAGTTTGTCAAGGGAGTGGTGGATCTGGATGAGCGTGGGTACATCATTACTGAGGAACACATGGCTACCTCTGTCCCCGGAGTTTTTGCCGCTGGCGATGTTCGGTCTGGAAACCTTGCCCAGGTTGCCGTGGCAGTCGGTGATGGTGCCAAGGCCGCTATATCCATCAGGGAGTATCTGCAAGGACAGGGATGACCCCACAGATTTCGGGAGGGCGTGTTTGACATATCCCTCCCGATTAGCTATAATTCCGCTTCAGACGTTGGAAAAATTAATGCAGTGCAATGTGCGAAAATTCGACTACAATAATTTGGAGGGATGGAAGTGCCGCTCATTCAAGAGAAAGATAGAAAATTCATCAAAGGGGAATTCGACAGCCTTAAGACCCCTGTGAAGTTGGTCGGTTTTTACGCTGATAACGGGTGTGATTACTGCCCACAGACGAGGCAGCTTGCTGAGGAACTGGCTGAGCTATCCGATATGGTCAATGTGGAGATCCATGATTTCGATCGGGAACGGGATCTGGCTGATCAGTTCGGCGTGGACAAGGTGGCTGCTACCATCGTGATGTCTCCGGACAAGGATTACGGAATCCGGTACTTTGGCATCCCGTCTGGATACGAGTTCACGTCGCTTTTGGAGGATATCCTGATGGTGGGCACCGGCGAAGTAGAGCTGCAACAATCCACTCTGGACGTGCTCAAGTCCATCAATGTGCCAGTGCACATGAAAGTGTTCATTACGCCCACGTGTCCTTACTGCCCGCGGGCAGTGCGGATGACCCATAAGTTCGCATATGTAAGTGACTACATCCGTGGTGACATGGTCGAGGCCATGGAGTTCCCCGTGCTGGCGAACCAGTACAATGTGATGGCTGTACCAAGGACTGTCATCAACGACAGGGCGTATCTGGAGGGTGCGGCGCCGGAGAACATGTTCATCGATAAGATACTGGAGGCTCTGTCTATCAAGGAGCCTGTTACGAACTGGTAGTGTTGCCGTTTGTAGTTGAGCCCTTTGTGGAACGTGTTGTGATTGGGCGTGCAGATTTTACAATCTGTGCGCCCTTTTGGTATCTTAGGATGGCGAACGGGCGAAATCGGTGAGACGCTCATTCCTACCCAGAGGAGGTTTCGCAGATTTGTTGATTCGAGAACGTTCACATGTCTGGCCCTGTCGGCGGATGCGCCGGCAAGGTTTGTACCATTCACGATTGGTAACCGGACAGGACGTCTACGTACTTTGTGTAGTTACTGCGCTGGGCTAGGCGCATGATCAGGACAAAGGGGTCTGAGACAATGCCTTATACGATGGTGGAGGGTGAGAAGCTCTTTTACAGCGTGAATCGGGGCGAGTTTGGGAGGGGGCTGCCGCCGCTGGTGCTGGTGCACGGCGCAGGAGGGACGTATCTCCATTGGCCGCCTGACCTCCGTCACCTGCCTGATGCGCCTGCCTATGCCCTTGATCTTCCCGGGCATGGGCGCTCTGGAGGCCAGGCCAGGGACACCATTGAGGCGTATTCCGATGTAGTATACGGCTTCGTGCGCTCCCTGGGCCTGCCGCCTGTGGTGATCATGGGGCATTCCATGGGAGGTGCTATCGCTCAGGACTTTGCTTTGCGTCACAAGGACTTGCTGGCGGGGCTGGCGCTGGTTGGTACAGGCGCCAGGCTTCGTGTAGCCGGATCAATCTTGAATGGACTAAGGGAAGATTACCCTGCGACGGCCCGGATGATAGGCGAGTGGGCTCATGCCTCCTATCCCAGCGAGAAGATGCTGAAGCTCTACGTCCAGCGCCTATTAGAGGTACCTGCGGAGGTTACCTATGACGATTTCGTGGCTTGCAACCGCTTTGACCTGATGGAGGATGTCTCTCGGATAGACGTGCCGACATTGGTGGTGTGCGGCCAGGAGGATCGTCTTACGCCTCCGAAATATTGCAGTTACCTGGCGGCGAACATACCAGGTGCGGAGCTCGTCCTCGTGCCTGCAGCCGGGCATATGGTTATGCTGGAACAGCCGGAAGAAGTGACCGCTGCGGTGGAGCGCTTCCTGCACAGCACGTTTGCGGGATATCAACGAGATATCGGGTCAGCGAAACGACCTTGAGTAAACAGAACAGGAGCACCCCATGAATCCACTGTACGCAACGATCCTGGCTGGCGGAGGCGGAACTCGTCTTTGGCCTTCCAGCCGTTCCGGCCGTCCGAAGCAATTTCTTGACTTCACAGGTAATGGCACAATGCTCCAGGAAGCTTTCGTGCGAATTGCACCTATAATCCCGCCAGCGCGGGTGTGGGTGCTCACTGGAGCCCGGTACGCCGAGATAGCACGTGAGCAGCTCCCTTCTCTGCCTGAGGGCAACGTGATTGGTGAGCCAGTGGGGCGGGGAACGGCTCCCCCCATCGGCCTGGCGGCAATGTTGCTGCAAAAGATCGATCCCGGTGCCGTGATGGCAGTCTTGACAGCAGATCACGTTATTTCTCTACAAGGGCGTTTCCGTCGGGTATTGCTCCAGGCAGCGCATGTTGCCAGGCGGGGGCACCTGGTCACCCTGGGCATCTCGGCTACCAGGCCGGATACCGGATACGGCTACATCGAGCGGGGAGAGATGCTTTATGAGGGGGAATTTTCCACGTACAGGGTGGTACGCTTCACAGAGAAACCAAACCGGGCAACGGCAGAACAGTTCCTATCCAGCGGGCGCTATTCCTGGAACAGTGGCATGTTCATCTGGCGTGTGGATTCCATCCTGGTCGAGATCGAGCGCCAGATGCCGGAACTCTACACCGGGCTCCGGGAAATCGTTGGCGCGTGGGGAACACCTGACCAGACTGAAACTCTCGCTAGAGTATGGCCGACCCTGCCGAACGAGACTATAGACTTCGGCGTCATGGAGCATGCCCGCGACGTGGTCGTGATCCCGGTTGAGATCGGGTGGAGCGACGTGGGTAGCTGGCACGCGCTGTGGGAGATCCTCCCTCACGATGACGATGAGAACGTAGCGCGTGGGGATGTGATCTTGATTGACGTGCACGGTTCCTTGATCCACGGCAACGGCCGCCTGATAGCCGCCATCGGCGTGGACGATCTGATTATCGTGGATGCAGGCAATGCTCTGCTTGTTTCTTCACGGGAGCGGTCACAGGAAGTGAAAAAAATCGTCCAGGAGCTGGAAAAACGCGGCTGGCAGCAATACTTGTAGAGTAGTCGGCTGCTATGTCTTGGTTGGTTTGCCAAGATGGGAGATAGCTTTTTTGGACCATACCTGGAAAGGATACCATGTCTGGGAAAAAAGTGCTCACACGGCGGGAGTTCTTGAAAAAGTCCGCCCTGACCACATTGATAACCATCGGATCCGTACTCCTGGGGCGGGAGATCGTCGTCCACTTGCCGGGCCAAAAGGAAATATGGCCTCCGCCTGGTAAGGGACACAAGGCCCTGAGCGATCACGAATACGCTATGGTCGAGGCCGCGGCGGCCATAATCGTCCCCAGGGACGACGCACCTGGCGCGGAGGACGTGGGCGTGGCGGACTACATCGATCGGATGCTGGCACAATATCCTGTTCAGCAAGAACGGTATCACCGTGGGCTTGCGTGGCTGAATCGGAAGAGCAAACGCCAGTTCCACGGCAGGGATTTCGCATCGCTTCCGGAAGAGGAAAGGCTAGCGCTTCTTCAGGAGGTCGATGAAGCGTACCATAACCGATTCCGCCCGGTGTCATCGCTTTTCGACAGGGTCGTGCGCAAGCTTGGAAATGTTTACGACGACATCTTTGGCTGGGGGAGCGAGGTAACGTTCTTCAACATCCTCAAGGACGACGTGTTCGAAGCGTTCTACACATCTCCCCAGGCGTGGAAAATGCTGGGATACGACGGACCGCCGCAGCCGTGGGGATATCCTGACTATCAAAAATGCCCGCCAAGCACTCGTCTGGAGAAAAAAGACGCCGTTGGCCTTCTGGACCTGGAACCGCCTATTTCCTATGCCTATGGTGGCATTCCTGCCGAGGAGGTGTAACATGGTCCAGCCGATGGTAGATGTCTGCATTGTGGGAGCTGGGGCAGGTGGGTCAGTGGTGGCGAAAATCCTGGGTGAGGCCGGCCTGAAAGTGGTCATCCTGGACGCTGGGCCCAGATTCAACCCTGCAACAGACTATCCGGCCGATAAGCAGGATTTCGAAGTCAGAGGGCCTGAAACTTTCGCCCCGTCTGACCCGCGCCGTGATCTCTACGTGTGGGAAGGCAAATCCTGGTTCAAGTACCTGCGGGTTAAAGGCATCGGTGGTTCCACATTGGTGTACACAGCGGTGACCCCTCGTCTCCACGCCTCCGATTTCCACACTTATACCCTGGATGGCGTAGGTGCCGACTGGCCCATCACCTACCGTGACCTGGAACCGTACTACAATCGGGTGGAGTGGGACTTAGGGGTATCCGGGAGTAATACCAACCCATTCGACGAGCCCCGAGGCCCGTACCCGACGCCGCCTCATGGTCTCAACTGCGCCAGCAAAGCAATCAAGCGGGGCGCGGACAAACTTGGATGGACGCTGGTGCCCTCTCCCCAGGCGGTGCCGACGATACCGTGGAAAGGTCGGCCAGCATGCATCAATTGCGGTGCTCTTACGGTGACCGGCTGCCCGATCCGGGCCAAGAGCAGCGCAGACGTGACTTACATACCATGGGCTGAGGCAACGGGGAATGTCACCGTGAAGCCTCTATCGCGGGCGCGTGAGGTCACTGTCGGCCCTGACGGACGCGCCCGGAGCGTTGTCTACATGGATGCCTTCGGCGAGGAACACGAACAGCCTGCCAAGGCGGTGGTGCTGGCGGCGAACTCCGTGGAGACCCCGCGGCTCCTCCTCATGTCCAAGTCGTCCCTTTTCCCAAACGGTCTTGCAAACAGCAGCGGCCTGGTAGGACGGTATTTCACTGAGCATCTGGCAGTCTTTACCTTCGGCGTGATGCCGGAGCGGGTCGACCCCTGGAAAGGCTCCCCTGCTGGCGGGGTGATCCAGGATTTCTACGAGACGAGAAAGGAACATTCTTTCGCCCGAGGTTGGGCGTTCGAGGTGGATAACGGCTGGCTCTGGCCTTTGGCAACCGCTCGCCGTATCCCTGGATGGGGAAAAGCTCACAAAGACGCCATGCGACGGCAGTTCGGGCACATGGTCGGCATTGCAACTGTTGGGGAGCAGCTACCGGATCCGGAGAACCGCGTAACGTTGGATCCGAAGGTCGTGGACGACATGGGATTGCCGGTGCCCCGCATTCGCAACCTCCTGGGTGAGAACGACCGTGCGATGGTAGAGGAGATCAAAAAGCGTAGCAAGGAGCTTTTGGAAGCAGCGGGAGCCATTGAGATCACGAATCCGAAGTTCGTGCCTGGTGGAAGCTCGCACTACATGGGTACCTGCCGCATGGGGGACAACCCGAAAGAGTCGGTGGTGGACCAATGGGGACGAGCTCATGATGTGCCAAACCTGTTCGTCGCCGACGGAAGCATTTTCGTGACAGGCGCGGCGGTCAACCCGGCCTTGACCATCCACGCGCTGGCGATGCGGGTCGCCGAGCATATGGTGGAGCTGGGAAAGCGGGGGGACCTGTGAACCCTGTCATTCTGCTTAATCCCCCGTCGCCACCGGGGATGACTGCCAACCGGGAAGGTTCCGGCGGCATGGGAGTGCTTGTCCACGGGCCGGGAGGGTTTTTTTACCCACCCCAGACGCTGGCATATGCAGGCGCTGTGCTCTTGAGAGAAGGATTGCCTGTGGAGGCGATGGATGCTGTCGCCGAAGGGCTAACCTACGACCAGGCAGTGGGCCGAATACCGGAAGGGAAACGACTCATCATCTGCCACGCCTCTGCCAAAACCTTGGAACACGACCTGGAGTTCTGCCGTGTGCTGGCTACGGCAAGGCCCGACGCCACGCTCCTGCTGGCTGGCACGGCGCTGGTGTATTTCGGGGCGGATGCTTTTGCTGTGTTCCCTGACCTGCTCTTGCTTCGTGGCGAGGTGCCGTACCTGCTGCGGGAGGTAGTGCGTGCGTGGGCAGGGGGTTCGCTGGACGATGCGCCCGCCGTTGTCCGGGCGCGGGACGCTGTTGCTGGCGTTCTGACCCCCGCGGGCGATCCCGACTCCCTGCCACGGCCGGCGTGGAACCTGTTCCCTCACTATCGCTACCCTTTCCTCACATTCCAGGGAAGCTGGGGATGTGACCATCACTGTCGGTACTGCCCGTACGTGCTGGGGATGGGCCGGCCGAGGCGCTCTCGTCCACCAGAGGGCGTGGCGGACGAACTGGCATGGCTGGAGCGTGAGTTCCCCAAACCCAGGTACATGCTGCGTGATCCTGCCCCTGCCGCCGACAGGGAGTGGTTCCTGACTCTGTCGCGTGAGATCCACAAGCGGGGCGTTCGCACTCCGTGGGAGTGTGAGTCCAGGCCGGAGCACTTGGACGTGGAATTGCTCCGGGAGCTGCATCGCGCTGGATGCTCCGTGGTGAAGCTGGGCGTGGAAAGCGCAGACGGCGATCTGCTGCGGGCGTGGGGTCGGCTCTTGCCCGGCTGGGACGCCAGGCGTTACCTGGATCACACGGCAGCGGTGATCCGCGCTTGCCGCGATCTGGGGATAGCGTGCCGCGCGTTTGTGATGACGGGGCTCCCCGGCGAAACGGAAGAGAGCTTGCAGGCAACGATGGAGTTTTTGAGGGCAGCTGGGCCGGCATTGGTGAGTGTGAAGCGGTTTGCCCGGTATCCCGGACAGAGTTTACCCCCATTGTCGCCATCGCCTGTAGATCTGCACACGCTGGAGCGGATTGAATCGGAAATGCTTAATGCTGCCAGGCCGCTGAGAGTGTCGCTTCTTCGGCAGGCCAGGGGTAGAGTCGGGAAATTGGTAAGGCGGATACTGGTACACGGCTGAGCGCGGAAGGCATCGCCTTCCGCTACCCGCCATGTCCAAACCCTTGTCCGGACATCTGGGAAGATACGTTTGACAAAAATCGCAGCCTGGAGTATTATATTGTTGGTCGTGCTAGGCGGGGAGCTAGCGGTGCCCTGTACCCGAGATCCGCTATAGCGGGGCTGAAATCCGCGCTTGAGGGCCAGGGCTTTCGATACTGGCTGGGCCAAGTGGTGTTGAAGGTTGGGTCCCGCGCGGCAGACAGCCGTGAACCTGGTCAGGTCCGGGAGGAAGCAGCCATAAGCGGTGTCGTCTGGGCGACGCGGGGGTGCCTGGCTGGAGCTGGCTAGCCCAGATGAGCCGGGAGCTTTGGTTCGAGGGTGCGGTGCACGACCACCGCCGAAGTCATCGCGACGGGCACTGCCCCGTCGCTTTTTTGTATCTCGTATCTCTGCACGGTTCACAATTCGTTCAGGAGGAGAACAATGGAGTTCGAACTCAACGAAGAGCAGCGAATGGTACGTCAGGCCGCCAGGGAGTTCGTGGAGAAAGAGGTCAAGCCCAGAGCCAGGGAAGTGGATGAAACGGGCCAGTTCCCCTGGGAGGCCATCAGGAAGATGGGGCCGATGGGCTTCCTCGGGATAAACATCCCGGAGGAATACGGCGGTGCCGGAGGGGATGAGATCAGCCTTGCGATCCTGCTGGAAGAGCTTGGGCGTGGATGTGGTTCCACGGGGCTGATCACCGAAGATCACATCTGCCTGGCCTCGGAAGCTATCGCCGAGTTCGGCACGGAGGAGCAGAAACAGAAATACCTTGTGCCGATGGCCCGCGGCGAGGTTCTGGGGGCGTTGTCGCTGACCGAGCCGGGTGCCGGTTCTGACCTGGTGGGAGGTATCAAGACCACCGCCAAGAAAGACGGCAACGAGTGGGTTCTCAACGGGAGCAAGATGTGGACTACCAACGCCGGCGTCGCTGGCGTGATCGTGATACTGGCCCGGACGAACCCCGCCGGAGGGAGCCACAGCTTAAGTCTCTTTATCGTACCGAAGGACACGCCAGGCCTGCAAATCGATCCGCCGGAAAAGAAAATGGGCCTCCATGGATGCTGGAGCCATGCCGTCAGCCTCGACGAGGTGAGGATCCCCCTGGACAACCTCCTGGGCGAGGAGGGACGGGGCATCCACGAGGCGCTGCACGTGCTGGATGGCGGCAGGATTGGCATTGGGGCGTTGAGCGTCGGGCTGGCCCAAGGGGCGCTGGAGGCGGCCATTTCCTACGCCAAAGAACGCCAGACTTTCGGCAAGCCCCTGGTGGGTCATCAGGCGATCCAGTTCAAGCTGGCGGACATGGCGACGAAGGTCTACCTGGCCCGCCTGGGCGTGTATCATGCGGCCTGGCTGAAAGATTCTGGGAAGCCGTACACCATGGAAGCGGGAATGTCGAAGCTTTTCGCCTCGGAGATGGCGGAGTGGGTGGCGTATCAGGCAATCCAGATTCATGGCGGCTATGGCTACAGCCGGGAGTACCCCGTGGAGAGAATCTATCGTGACGCCCGCCTGATGACCATCGGCGAGGGAACGAGCGAGATACAGCGATTGGTGATCGCAAGACGATTGATCCGGGAGTCGTGAAAGAAATGTCGACGAGGAGCGACCTGACCCGGACAAGCCAGAAACCCAATCCACAGACTACACGGATTGCACAGATTTCAAAGGTTTTGGTAGGACGTTCGAGGAGGAAATGAGCGTCTCCCGGATACAACGCCGACTCGCCCATTCACCGATTCGTTGATATGGAGGTTTTTCATGTCGTTTGCAGTAAGGGTGTTGGCAGCAATGGTGTTGGGGTACCTGCTGGGATCCATCCCAGTTGGGTACATCGTAGGCAGGTTGTATGGCGTGGACGTTCGCCGGCACGGCAGTGGCAGGACGGGAGGCACCAATGTCTGGCGCGCCACCGGCTTGACCGCCGCCCTGATCACCGTTTTGGGGGACATCGTGAAAGGGGTGTTGGCAGTGTGGCTGGCGCGGGTGCTTTTTGGGCTGGACCTGAGCGCAGCCCTGGCAGGTGCCATGGCCGTCATTGGACACAACTGGTCAGTGTTCCTGAACTTCCGCGGCGGTGCTGGCGGCATCACGTCTGCGGCGGGGCTTGTCGCCCTGGATCCGATTGTCGGAGGCGTGGTGACGCTCATTGCCCTCCTCGCACTGTACGTCAGCCGCTACGCTTCGGTGGGCACCATGACTGCCAGCGCCGGCGGTCTGATAGTGGTGGTTTTGATTCACTTCCTGGCGCCTTTTCTCGCTCCCACAGTGGTCATCTACTACAGTGTCATCGTATCGGCAGCCGTCCTGTGGTCACTGCGCCCAAACATCCGGCGGCTTGCCCAGGGGAACGAGCGGCGTATAACGCTTTGGTGAACCGGGAACCGGGCACCTTGAAATCTGCTCTCTGTAGGTCGAGCTGTTAGCTCGACCATGCGAGCCAGACGGCTCGCCCTGTGGAATAAGCATTCCACGGGGCTCGCCCTACAAGACCAACTTCAGCGAGGGAGGGCGCGCCACCGGCTGACTGCTGATGGCTTTTTCGGGTCTCTGCGTACTCGGCGCACTCCGCGGTGAGACACTTCAGTGCAGTCGCTTTTACCAGGACAAGACATGGAGGAAAACATGGAGAAGAAAATCGTGAGGCAGTACGGTCTTTGGGACAGCCCCATCACACCCGCGAGCCTGGCCCGCGGGATGAGGCTGGGCGATGTGGCGTGGAGCGCCGATGGCTCCACTCTGGTATGGCTGGAGTCCCGCTCTGGCCAGGGAGTGCTGGTGGCAGCGTACACGAGCGACGAGGCTCCCCGTGACCTCACCAGCGACCTCTCCGTCAGGGCCCGTGTGGGCTACGGCGGCGGTGATTTCGGCGTGGGACGAGATCATGTCTACTTCGTCGAAGCGTCCAGCGGGCGAATTTACCGCCAGCCGCTGGCATACGGTAAGGCAGAACCGATCACGCCTGCCTTTGGCAGCGCGGCGTCCCCCATACCATCTCCGTGTGAGCGGTGGCTCCTGTTCGTCCACACCTACGAGCGGAAAGACCACATAGCCATCGTGGACACGGAGGGGAAGCTGTGGCCTCAGAAACTGGTGGAGGGCGAGGATTTCTACATGCAACCGGTGTGGCACCCAGATGGACGCCGCATCGCATGGATAGCGTGGAACCACCCACAGATGCCCTGGGACGGCACCTGGCTCCGCATGGGAACGCTGGAGTTCGACGGCGGACTTCCATCGCTGGGCGAAGTAGAGACCGTGGCCGGGGACGAGAACACGTCCGTTTTCCAACCGGCTTTCTCCCCTGACGGGCGGTACCTGGCCTACGTCTCCGACGAAACCGGCTGGTGGCAGGTGTACCTGTACGATCTGGAGGCCGGCGAGCGCCGGCAGGTCACGAACGCCCCGGCGGAGCACGGCGCCCCGGCCTGGATTCAGGGGATGCGCACCATCGCTTTCTCCCATGACGGCAGCAGCCTCTACTACATCCGCAACAGGGATGCGTCCCTCAGCCTGTGGAAGTACGACATCGTCGGCGGCGAGGAGCGACAGGTGCCGTTCCCGGGCTACGAGGAAATGAGCCAGCCGGCGGTTTCGCCGAAGGATGGGAGCGTGGCTTTGCTGGCGTCTGGACCACGGATGCCCTCGCGGCTCGTTGTCCACGACGGGAGGGGCGTACGCGTCGTTCGCCGTGCTTTTGTGGAGACGGTGCCGCCGGAGGAATACCCCATACCGGAGTCCATCGTCTGGAAAGGCGAGGACGGGGGGAATGCCCACGGACTTTTCTACCGCCCCGCCAACAGCCGGTTCGAGGGAAGGGGAAAGCCTCCTCTGATCGTATCGGTTCACGGCGGCCCCACCAGCCAGCGGGTCAAGTGGTTCGATCCGGCCGCGGCGTTCTTCACCAGCCGCGGCTACGCTTTCCTCCAGGTGAACTACCGTGGAAGCACCGGATACGGCAGGGCTTACCGCGATGCCCTCAAGGGGAACTGGGGCATTTACGATGTGCAGGACTCAGTCAGCGGGGCCCGGCACCTGGCGGAGGATGGCCTGGTGGATCCGTCCCGCATGGTCATCATGGGCGGAAGCGCTGGTGGCTTCACCGTGCTGAAAGCTCTGGAGGACTACCCTGGATTCTTCAAGGCTGGGGTCTGCATGTACGGCGTCTCCAACCAATTCACCCTGGCGGCGGAAACCCACAAATTCGAGGAGCGGTACCTGGACACCCTCCTGGGCCCGCTACCGGAGGCGTCTCAGGTCTACCACGATCGTTCTCCTTTCTTCTTCGCCGACAAGATCCAGGACCCTGTGGCGGTCTTCCAGGGGGAAGAGGATCGGGTGGTACCAAAGGATCAGTCGGACACCATTGTCGAATCCTTGCGGCGGCGCGGCGTGCCCCACGAGTACCACGTATACCCCGGCGAGGGGCATGGCTGGCGCAAGGGTGAAACCATCGAGAAGTTCTTCGCCTCAGTGGAGAAGTTCCTGAGGCAGTACGTGATATTCTCCTGAGAAGTGAGCACCGAATGAATTCGGTACTTGAGGCACCAAACAGGAGGTTAGGGGACAGGGGTTAGGGTGTGAAGGTCGTCCTGCCGTTTCAGGAGGCCCACATTGCACCCTAATCCTTGATCCCCAACTCCTGCTTTTTTGGCGTCAGCCCGCCTCAAGGGCCGGACTTATCCGGTGGAGTCGGGATCCCTGGAATCAAGCATGTGTCGATCTGTCGAGTTCGACCGGGAGAAAACACAAAGGCGCGAAGAAATTTTAAAAGTCCTCGCGTCTTTGTCTCTTTGTGGTTTTGCGTTGAAAAGATATGTCTTCAGTAGATGTTCCGATGCCTGAAAGGCATTTTGCGCAAGTCGTCGTTCCGGTGCCTACAGGGCGCGGGGCCCCGGAAGCGTTTCACTACCACATACCGCCGGAGCTGGAGGGGACGATCCGGCCAGGGCATCTGGTGTGGGTTTCCTTTGGGTCCCGGCGGCTCCAGGGCGTTGTGTTGGCGCTGGACGAAGAAAGCCCCGTGGCGGAGACCAAGCCGGTTCTGGGGCTGGTCTATTCCCGACCCATCCTTCGCCCATATCAGATCGCCCTGGCCCGCTGGCTAAGCGAAACCTACCTGGCACCCCTGCACATGGTTCTGGAAATGATGTTCCCGCCTGGCTTCGGCGCGCACCCGGAGACATTGCTGGAGCCATCCGAGGGTGTAACCCTGCCGGACGGCCTGCCGGGCGATCAGCTCGCTCTCCTGGAAATCGTCTCCCGGAAACCGACGACACTGAAAAAGTTGCGCCGTGAACACCCGAAATTGGCCCGCCGGAGGACGATAGACGCGCTGGCGCGCCGTGGTCTGATCGTGAAATCGCCGTACTTCCCGCCCCCCTCCATCCACCCACTCAAACGGCTCAAAGTCGCGCCGGTGATCCCCATGACGGATCGGGTGATCCGGGATGTGGCTGTCATCCTGGGGCGTGACCTGCCGTCGGTTCGCCTGCTGGAGTTTCTGCTGGAATCGGGCGGTTCTGCCGACCTGGAGAAAGCCCTCTCCACTGCGAAAGCTTCGAAAGGAGTGGCGAGGTCGCTGGCGTCCGCCGGATGGGTGGAGATTTCCGGCGGGCGGATGCGCCTTTCCAGGAGCCCCGACGAGAGCTGGAACGAGGTATTCCGCAGACGGGGGATGACGAAGAAAGTCGCTGCGCTGCGGGCGCTGGCGGATGCTGGTGAACCGGTGTGGGTCGGGTTCCTCTACGCCACCTCCGGCTGCACCAGGGGCGATCTGAACGATCTTGTGGATGCGGGACTGATATCTTTCGTCGAGGAGGAGGTATGGCGAAACCCGCTGGAAGGAGAGGTATTCGTGCCGGATACGCCGCCTATGCTCACGCCGGAGCAGAAAGCGGCGTGCAACCCAATCGTGGACCGTCTCCGGCAGGGTGGCAATGAGGTTTTCCTGCTTTACGGTGTTACTGGAAGCGGCAAGACGGAGATATACCTCCGCGCCATCGAGGAGGTGCTCCGCATGGGCAGGCAGGCTGTGGTGCTGGTGCCGGAGATATCGCTGACGCCCCAGACCGTTGCCCGGTTCTCCGCCAGGTTCCCCGGCAGGGTGACAGTCTGGCACAGCAGGCTGTCCGGCGGAGAAAGGTACGACCAGTGGCGGCGGGTGCATCGAGGGCAGGTGGATGTGGTGGTTGGTTCCCGGTCGGCCCTCTTCCTGCCGTTCCCGGACTTGGGCCTGGCGGTGGTGGACGAGTGCCACGAGACTTCGTACAAGCAGCCCCAGATGCCGCGGTATCACGCCAGGGACGCTGCGGTGGCGCTGGGCAATATCCTGAGGATTCCGGTGATCCTGGGAAGTGCGACGCCGTCGCTGGAGAGCTTCCGCAAGGCGAAATCGGGCGAGTACACCCTTCTATCCATGCCCCGGCGGCTCATGGCGCATCAGGAGTACCTGCACCGCCAGGGGATGGACGGCGGGCGATATCGCCCAGGCCCTGGACAGGTGGCTTTCGCCGATCTGCCGCCGGTGCAGGTGGTGGACATGCGGGAGGAGCTGAAGTCCGGGAACATGAGCATTTTCAGCCGGGCGCTCCGGCGGGCACTGGACGAGGTCCTGGAATCCCACCGGCAGGCGATCCTGTTCCTGAACCGGCGAGGGTCGGCGTCTTTCGTCATGTGCCGGGATTGCGGTTATGTGATGAGATGCCCCCGGTGCGGCGTGCCGCTGACATACCACCGGGAGAGCGCCCAGTTGATCTGCCATCATTGCGGGCATCGGGAACCGGTGCCGGAGGTCTGCCCCAGGTGCGGCAGCAAGCGGATAAGGTATTTCAATCCCGGCACCGAGCGTGTGGAGGAAGAACTCGCGAAGCTCTACCCTGGCGTGCGCATCCTGCGTTGGGATCGGGACGCCGCTGCCCGTAAGGGGGCTCACAACGAGATAATGCGTGCTTTTTCGTCCCACGAGGCGGACGTGCTCATCGGCACGCAGATGATAGCGAAAGGCCTGGACCTGCCCCTGGTGACGCTGGTGGGGGTCGTCAGCGCCGACACTTCCCTTTTTCTGCCCGATTTCCGAGCTGCGGAGAGGACATTCCAGTTGATGACTCAGGTGGCGGGGCGTGCCGGGCGCAGCGCCCTGGGAGGCCGCGTGATCATGCAGACTTACGCTCCCGATCACTATGCGATTCGTGCGGCTGCCCACCATGACTACGGGTCTTTTTACCGGCAGGAGATGGAGTTCCGGCGCAAGATGGGGTATCCGCCGTTCCGGAGGCTTGCCCGGCTCCTCTACGTTGGTACGGAGCGGGCGTGCCGAGACGCCACTGCCGGGATGAAGGCGCTCCTGACGCGGGAGGTGGTGCGCCGGAAAATGATGGACGTGCGGATCATCGGGCCTGCGCCGGCGTTTTTCTCCCGCCTGAGGGGCAAGCACCGGTGGCAGATTCTGGTGCTCGCGCCGGATCCGGTGGCATTGCTGCGTGGTGTGGATTTCCCGCCTCCCTGGCAGGTGGACGTGGACCCGGTGGACGTGTTGTGACAGGAGCCGATAGCCGTTGGCCGGCAGCCGTCAGCAAGAGAATCGCTGAAGGGGTGAGAGCCGCTGCCGGCTACCGGCTGCCTGCTGACGGCTTTTTTCAGAGTCTCCGCACCA
>CAZDOZ010000027.1:0-18318 GCA_964507175.1 uncultured Anaerolineae bacterium | reverse complement strand
GACGATGATGTCCTTGGCCGCGTGGCCTATGAGCACCAAATCGAATTGTGCCATGTTTGTCCTCATCACCTCGGTTCAAGCAAGGTTGGGGCGCAGCATGCGTCACCCAATGTATGGTCATGCCACGCCATCCGAATCAAACCTGTCCCCCTTTCACCCTCAGCAAACGCCGCCTGCCTCGACCGAAACAAGCGGTCTGATGCCGCCTTTCGGCCCTCACCTATCACCCCGGCCGCCTGCGGCGGCCTGCCCCTCTTCCCTCTCCCATTCCAATGGGCGAGGGAAGAGGGACGCCATGGGTTGAGTTACGCCGTGGACAATCGGGAATCGCGTCGAGATGGAGCCTTTGAACCGCTTCTACTGCCGTACACGCCAGCCAAGGCAGGTTTTTGTAGGGCGAGCTGTTAGCTCGCCCTGGCGCAACGCGCTCGAAACCGTTCCTGCCGGTGAAAAAGCGGCGCTTACTCGACCGGACATCCGGCAGCCCTTCCCTGGCCCCTGGCCCACCGGAGTGGGAGAGGTGTTGGGGTAGGTGAGGGCCAGAGGCCGCTATCCCACCAGTCCTGAGCGCCACTAATTCACTCGATGCTGACATGGGCGCCTGCGCCACACTCGCACAGCGTCCTTACCGGCTTTTCCACCCTTTCAACCGATACAGCATCTCCCCGGCGCGAGGGATCACCAGGATGCCTTCGTCCTCCCGCCCTTTCAGCGCCTCCAAATCGATGCTCTCCGGCGGGCGGTAGCCCAGATTAATCCGCCTGCACCGCTCCTCCGGAATCCCCGTCGCCAGCGTAACCTTGATCCGCGGATGCTCGCCAGTAACGGAGTCGTAACTCCCGGCGCCTTTCACGTGGGTGGAATGCGCCAGGATCATCCATGGGAAATCCTTAAACTTTTCCCACTGCTTAAGGAAATAGTCCTTCACATGGTAGCCCACTTGATCGATCAGCTTGCCATGTGTATAGGATACCTCCATGATGTGCGGAGCGTAGATGATCACCTCTCCTCCATCCGCCATAGCCGGCTCCACCTTGTACGTGCCTTTTGCCGCCGTCCAGAGATCGTCGTACATTTCCGGCATCACCGAGACCACCAGCTTGAAGGGCTTCTCCACGTACACGATGTCCAGTTCTGCCGAAAGGTCGGCCGCGGCGCTGAACGCCTCCTCCGGTGTGCCGAAGAAAAGCCCGTAGGGCTCGGTGCCGTGCATCACCAGCGTGAACGCGCTACGTGGGCGTGGAATCATCGCTGCAGCGCGGTCTATCGCCTCCCGTACCGGCGTCTCTTTGACCCCTATGATCTTCATTATAGTGAGTAGCGCCCCCAGCCAATGAGTGAGGTCTATGATTTTCCAACCGCCGATGCCTGGGAAGAAGTACTTGTTCCCGCCGGAGAACCCGACCACCTCGTGGGGAAACACAGGCCCGCAAACGATCAGGTGATCGTACTCCGTAGCCATCCGATTGATGCGCACCGGCACGTCCAGGGAGAGCTGACCATCGGAAAGCTCCTCAACTTCTCGACGGGATAACGTGCCGATCTGGACGAACGTGTCCGGTAGGTCCCACCGGTGATTGAAGACGTAACAGCCGGGGTATTTCGCCATCTCAAAGCGGGTGGGACCGCCTGCCACGGGTGACCCCACCAGTTTCGCCACGGCTTCGGCGGGCATGATCGGGTGAGTACCCAGCGCGATGACAAAATCCACGGCTTTTGCACGCCCGTGCAGCAACTTGTAGAAATTCTCGATGCACTGTGCCACCGGAGCTGTCCTCGTGCTGTCCGGCGTGATCACCAGGACGCGCTTCCCATCCAGCGGCAGCGATTCCAGTCCTTCCGCCATTACATCTAACATTTCGGCCTGCGTCAACGGCCTATCCTTTCGTCCTATGCCTGACATAACTCCTCCTGCCGGACGGAAATGGCGGATCAACGAACCAACGGCTCCAATTCGCTGATTCGCTTGATTCGCTGATTCGTCATTTTTTCCACGGCGGCACTTCCGGCAACAGCTTCTCGAACTCCTCGATGAGCCTCGCCTCGTACTCGCCAGCGTAAGTGCCTCCCAGGAACCGTTCCATTGCCTCCTCGTAGAACCGCTGCCAGGATTCCTCCTCGTGTCCCGGGTTGACGGGGTAGAAGAGCGCGCCGTTGGTCCTTGCAGCACGCATGTCGCCAGGGGCATCCCCGATCATCAACATCTTGTCCGAAGGGTACTTGCCTCTCGCCGCAAACTCGATGTGCTGCCCTTTGGTGCCCATCTCCTGTCCGGCGATGAACCGGACGTACCGGTCTATCCCGTGTTCCTTCCACTCCCGCTCCAAAGCCTCCACCGGCGTCTGGGAGACCACGATCATATCCGCTTTATCCTGTAGTGCCTCCAGGCTCTCGCGGACGAATGGAAACGGCGGGACGCCATGGACTATGTCTGCGATGGTGGCGTTGACAGCAAGACTCCACGCCAGAGCGTTTTCCAGCTCGTCGTTGCTCCCCCGATCCGCAATGTACTGCTTCAGGCCATCGTTGCTTTTGGGAAACTCGGAATCGATGAAGTCTCTGATGGTGTTGAGCTCAGGGATTCGAGCGTGTCGCCGTTGCACTTCCGGACGCTCGCGCAGTAAGTCCATGACCTTCACCAGCGCAGGCCAGCGGTTGATCCCCCGCCACTTGGAGTACAGGTTCACGAACTCTGCTGCCTCCCTGGCAAACCGGGAGATCGGTTGCAGGTTCCAGTATTTGATGATGTTCGGGATGAAACATTCCTTGTGCTTGATCTCCATCGTGTCGAAAGCGCAGCCATCGGAATCTATGCCGATGAAGAAATCATGCTCCGGCTGCATCTCCAGCAAAGGTTTTGCCGCATCAGGTACCGCCATATTCAACCTCCTGTAATGAATAAGCGAATGGAGCGAATCAGCGAATCAACGAGCGCCATTCGCTGATTCGCTGATCCGTTGATTCGCCGATTCCTACACTCCGCTGAATGCGTTGAATCCGCCGTCCACCGGCACCACGACGCCGTGCACGAACGAGGATGCCGGAGCCAGTAGCCAGAAGAGCGTGCTCAACAGGTCTTCCGGCACGCCAAACCGGTTCATGGGCGTGTGCGCCAGGATCGTCTGCCCGCGGGGTGTCAGTTTTTCGTCCTTGTCGTACAGCAGGAAATAGTTCTGGTTCGTGACAAAGAACCCCGGCGCGATGGCGTTCACCCTGATCTCTGTCGAGTAGTTCTGGGAGATGTGAACCGCCAGCCATTGGGTGAAATTGCTCACAGAAGCTTTCGCCGCGGAGTACGCCGGAATGTTGGTCAGAGGGCGAAACGCGTTCATGGACGAGATGTTGATGATGTTCCCTTTCCCCTGCTCCACCATCACTTTGCCGAACACCTGAGACGCCAGGAAGGTGCCCAGGAAGTTCAGGTTGAAGACCCACTGCACGGCGTCCGGCGGCAGGTCGAAGAAGGAAAGCTCCGGCGTTGTGGTGGCCTGTTTCTTGTTCCCTCCGGCGCCATTGATCAGAATATCGACCCGACCCCACTTCTCCAGAACCACATCGCGCGCTGCCTCCAGCGACTCACGGCTGAGGACGTCGGCTCTCACCGCCATTGCCTCACCCCCCTCGGCGGTGATATCGTCCACGACTTTCTGCGCAGCCTCCAGGATGATGTCCAGCACGGCGACTTTGACTCCGGCTTTCGCCAGCGCCCGGCTCATTGCCCCGCACAGTACGCCGCCTCCTCCCGTGACCACGGCCACCTGGCCGCTCACGTCGAACATTTTCTCGATGTAATCCATTTCTCTCCCTCCAGACTCATGATCAACGCAGAGCCGCCAAGAGACATAAGACGCAAAGGTTTCTTAATTTTCTCTGCGTCTTTGCTCCCTTCGCGTCCTCGCGTTAAAATGTCCGCCAACCTCTGATCCCATAGTCGAGCCAGACGGCTCGACCTACACACTACTCGTCATTCTGAGGAGCGCCAGCGACGAAGAATCTTGAACGCCCTCCTTTTCAGATACTAGCGGCTTGACCTTGAGCGTCGTAAGATTCTTCACCTCGGCTCGCTCCGCTCACCTCAGTTCAGAATGACGAGTGGTTGGGCTGGTGTAGGAGCGCTGTTCCACTCACTGCATGCAATCTCCGAACGTTCTCAGGTTTTTTCTCTGCGTCTTTGCTTGCTTTGCGTCTCCGCGTTGAGATATTCCTCAACCTCAGGGCGACAAGAAACCTGCCAGGTGTCGGCGGAAGTGCCGCTCCAGCGCCTCGTAATGCTCATCCTCGTGATCTTTCAGCACCTGGAACAGCCTGTCCTTGAACCTCCAGCTTCCGTCTTCGTTCTTCTCCATCAGTACAGAGCCGTAAGTCACGTGGAGCACCTGCCGGGCGTCGAACTGATCCAGGAGCCCGGGAAGGGCTTCGTCCGGCACGTCGTCGGCGCCAGGGACTTTCTCCAGCTCCGCCGAGACATGGTAGGTCGCCCTGTCCTGCGGATACCGATCCCGTGCGAAGTCCAGGATCTCCCGGAAGAGCGCCGGATCGGTCTGCGCCGCTGCCCGCAGCGCCTCCAGGTAGGACGTGCCCGCGGTCTTCAGATGCACCAGTTCGCCCGCAACCCTGGCGAAAATCGGGTAGATGCTGAACTTGTCCGATCCGGAGTGGATGCTCATCTTGTACGGCCCAAAAGTCCGCATGATCGCCACGTGCACCGCCAGGTCTTTCTCGAACGCGTCCAGGTCGCCAATGTAATCCACTCCCTTCTCGAACCGTCCGATGTACCGTGGCGCAAGGCTCACCCACTCCACGCCCAGCCGCCGGAACTCGCTGACGATGAAGAGGTGCTCCAGATGGGTCGTCGGCGTCTCCGTCTCGTCGACCGAGACTTCCAGCTCGAATGGACGGCTCCCGGCCGCATCCTTCAGATGTCGGTACATCATGGTGGTGTGGGCGATGGCTTTTCCGTACTTGGCAGCAGCCCGCAGCAGCGATACCTCATCGAACTCCAGTGAGGTCCCGTCCGCCAGATCGAACCGCCTGCCCAGGTATCGCCGCCGCATGGACGATTCGTCGTCCTCCAGCGCATCCCATGGCAGCGCAGCGACCTTATCCTGCAGGACCTCGACTCCGGCGGTGTGAGCCTCGTTGTCCACGTGGTCGCCCGGGTCGATGGTGAAGAACGTGAACCCCGCATCGAGCCCCGCGTCGATATCCTCCGGCTGCTTGAGATGGTCGGCGTCGGCGCCCCAGGGCTCCTGCCAGCCTTCCTGAAACACGCCCCACATGGCGTCGTCCATCACCTGCTGCGGGCTTCGACCGGTGCGGCTGTTCTCTCGAACGGATTGCTGGGCAAAGATCGGTGCTATGCCAGTGCCGCACACCGCCCGGACGTGTCCCGGCGTCGCCAGGCCGAGCCGGTCGCCGAATCCGGCGGAGATGTGCAGGCCCAGCGGTTGCGGGCGCAGATGCGGGAACACGTTGCGCAGCGTCCGGGCTGCTTCCGGCGCCGGTTCGGTCACCCGGAGCACCGCATCCTTGCCGTTCCACCGGATTTTCCGCGTCTCGCCGGGAAAGTCATCCATCTCAACAGACGGCGGAGCGACGATGCCAAGCCGCTTCCGGCCATCGAGCCTGAACAAAAAGAACGTCCTGCTGCCATCCAGATGCAGCGATCGAGGGTATACGTACCCATTTACCAGTTTTCGAATATCGTTCACGGCGTGCCTCCCGATACGTTTTGTCCTTCACACTGTGCACACGTGTGCATTCATTTTATACAACGCGAGTCGATTCTCGTCAAGACAGGGTAAATGCGGCTGCTACGGGCTAAATCCTCGTTCCAGTACGAACCACCGCACCGATTCAGAAAACCTGATGAGATGTCTTCAGGAAACGTTCCACACCCAGGAGTGGGCAGGGTCTTCCCGAGGCCTCATCACTCTGTTCCGTCCAGCCAGCATCCAGAGGTAATAGAGACGGTATCCCGGAGCAGCTGCCACCGGATGGTAGCCGTAGGGAATCAAGATCGTGTCGTTGTTCTCGACCACATAGGCATCGTTGATTCCTAGCTCAGGCGAATAAATCCGCTGCATCCCGAAGCCCTGGGGCGGTGATATCTTGTAAAAATAGACTTCCTCGAGCTTCGCCTCGTCCGGTGGGGCTTCCACGTCGTGCTTGTGTGGCGGATAACTCGACCACTCTCCAGGCCGGTTGAACGTTTCGCCGATCATCAACCGCTGGGCCGGCACGTTGTCCACGATGATATCGTGAACATCCCGGACGAAAAGCCCTTTTCCGCGGGCTTCGTGAACAACCACGTCCTCCGGCCTCACCACGACGACCTCGCCGGGGAGATTCGCCGGAGCAGTTGCGATGGCAGACTCCAATTCGCTGGTAGCTGTGATGGCGTACCCCTCTCCTGGCGGAAGGTAAATGCCGGTCGCGGGGCCGTCGAACACGCTCGTGCGGCCGCCCAGAGCCTCCCAGGTCTTGCCGCCCGCTTCCAGATCACAGGTGCCGGAAAGGATGACGATGCCAGTCTCTCGGCCCGGGTCGCCTTCCCAGGAGAAACTTTCGCCTTTCCCCAACCTCAGCACACCAAAATCAATGTATTCGATTCCATTTTGAGGCGCCGTCACGATTGCCGTGAATCCGTGCTCGACTCTTGCCGGAACTTTGAGGTTCATTGTTTTGCTCCTTGTTTACCCCTTCAACATGCCTTCGCTAAGCCCTTTGACAAAGAAATCCCTGAGAAGTATGAACGGCACGAAAACAGGGATTATCGAAAGGATGATCATCGCCCCGATCCTTCCGTAAACCATCGTTTGCAGCTCGTCCCTCATCCACACGATCCCAACCGGCAGGGTTTGCCATTCATTCTTGCTCATCAGGGTAGACGCGAAGAGGAAATCCTGCCAGATGAACACGAATGAGATGATGGTCGTGGCCGCGATAGCCGGTTTTGCTATCGGGAGCAGCACCTTGTACCACATTTGGAGTTCGCTACACCCATCGATGATCGCCGCATCTCTGATCTCCAATGGGATCGTGGAGAAGGCTCCTCGCATGATTAGCAATCCCCATGGCAGATTGATGGCTACATAGGGGAGGATGAGCCCCAACCACGTGTTCAATATCCCTGCTTTGTCCTCCATTATGAAAGTTGGTATAAGGTACATGATGTACGGAATCGTAAGAACGAAGATCACCCCCATGAAGAGCAGCTCCTTGCCCTTGAACCTGTACATTCCGAAAGCGTACCCGCCCATGCTACTGGCCAGGAGCACCAGCGTTACCGATACAGTAGTCACCACGACGCTGTTCAGGAAGTATCGCTTGAAGCCTTCCATTTTGGTGAGCACGTACACGTAATTGGCAAGCGTGACGTGCTTGGGGATGACGGTTGGCGGGTAGTGGTATATCTCCCTGGTAGGCCGTATCGAGGTTATGAACATCCACAGGACTGGTAAGAGGTAAAGCACCACGATCACGGATATCAACAGGTAGAGCGGGGCCTGATACTTTTTGGCGAGTTTCTTCCAGGAGGACTGAGTGCCAGATAGTGCCATCAGAACCTCTCCGACTTTTCTGGACTGAGCGCTCTGTTCAGTATCCAGGCCAGCACCAGAATTATCACGGCCGTTATGTACGCCACACGCGAGGCAAGTGCCATGTCCAGTCTCTCGAAGGCGGCTTTCCAGGCATACAGGTACAGCGTCAACGTGGATATCCCAGGCCCACCCTCGGTCACCACTTTGGGCAGGTCAAAGACTTTGATCGAGTTGATTGTGACCCAGATGGTCCCTATCAGGATGTATGGACGGAGGAGCGGCAGGATGATGTACCTGACTTCGTGCCAGTAGCTTGCTCCATCTACTTTTGCTGCCTCTCGCAAGCTGCTTGGGATGCTCTGGATTCCGGAGAGGAAGATGATGAAAGTAAACCCAATCATCTTCCACGACCTGGCAATGACCAGTCCATATAACGCAGTAGATGGATCAGCGAACCAATCCCGATCCCAGTTAGGGACGCCAAGCACGCGCAGGAAATGATCGAAAATCCCTACGTCTGGTGCCAATATCCATGCAAACGTGACGCCTACCAGGGATAGGGGAATGATCATCGGCAGATAGAATGATATCTGATATGTCTGGATACCGTGATGGATCTCACTGACGAGTAGGGCCAGGAGCAGGGAAATGCTGAGTGTCAAAATGAAGTAAGGGACGGCAAACTTGAGCTGTACTATGAGTGCTGCGTGCAGGAACCCGTCGTGGAGTATAGTGTCTATATATCCTGTACCCCCAATGAATTTCGGGACGGGGTCGGTGGCGTAGTTGTACTCCGTGAACCCCAGATACCCCGAGAACAAAATCGGGAAGGCGATGAAAAGGAAAATGAATATCAGGGTGGGGGAGAGGAAAAAGAGCAGATTCAGTTTTTCGTAAAGCTTCCTCTTCTTTCTCTGGCTTATCATTGTGGTTGCATCTCCTCGAGGTAGAGGAGCGGGCAGACCTCTCCGCCCGCTCCCCATGTTCATGTTACTGCGGAGCCCTCATATCGGTGAAGTCCAGGTTGGCGCTGTCTTTCTTGATGCCGCTGAGGGCGTCCCCCACGCTCATCCTCCCGAAGGCTGCCTCCGGCAGGTACTTGGAGAGGATGTCAAGGTACTTCTCCATGTCCTTGAACAACGGGATCGGCTTGGAGTTATTGGCAATAGCCAGGATCGTGGGCATCTCGCCCTTGAACCATGTGATGCCGTCTCCATAGTAAGCTTTGATGGAAGGAAGCTTCCCGTAGTGGTTGAAGCTCCACTGCTGGAAGTACTTGGAGAAGATCTCCTCCCTGATGAACTGCCTCGCCAAATCCTTGTTCGGCGAAACCTTCGGGATCCAGACGGAGTGCGTCCAGATAATGCTGCCGTTCTTGTCGGAGTTGGGCCAGCCCATGTAAGCGATATCGGATTCATTCTTGGTGACGCTGACCAGTTCCATGACGTGTCCCTGAGCAGCCAGCAGAGTACCGGCCTGTCCTGTCTTCCACTTGGAGTAACCGGCGTCGTCGGTGGTCGTCCATGCCCCGATGCCATCTTTGTTCATCTTCTGCAGGTAGGTCAGCCATTTCTTAGCAGCATCGCTGGTCACGTCGAAGCCTTTGCCGTCTTGAGCTACGCACCTACCTGTCATGGCGATCAACCCGGAGCAGTAGTCATACTGCATGTACTCGCGGTCCCATATCTCCACATGGGCACCAGCCGGAGCGTTGGGCTTGATCTTCTCGAAGTAGCCGAAGAAGTCATCCTCGTTCCAGCTCGGTATCGGCATGGGGTGACCATCTTTCCAGAGGCCAGATTTCTTGAATATCTTGGTGTTGACGCCGATGATGGCCACTTCACCCATGAACGGGAGCACCGGGTAGTAGGTGCCGCTGCCATCCAGTTTTTTGTAGTGACCCGCAGCCAGGAACCCGGAGACGAACTTGTCTTTGGCCATGTCTCCGGTCAGCATATCATCCAGCGGCTCGAGCCATCCACCGGTGATCAATGGGGCCAGCATGGAGCCGCTCCCCCCGACGAAGACGTCCACGGGGGTCTTGCCGTTCTTCCATTCGGTGATGTAGGTAGGGGCACTCCATTTATTGACACGCGTGAGCTCGATTTTGACTCCGGGATGCGCCTGCTCGAATCTCTTGGACACTTCCTCGAGCGGGAATTTCTTGAATATCCAGGGCGGTGCACTGACCCGGAGCACCTGGGTCTTGGCCGCGGGTGCTTTAGTAGGAACTGCGGGCGCTTTGGTAGGAGCCGGCGCCTGAGTTGGGGTTTTCTTTGCCCCGCAAGCGGAAACCACCATCGAAACTACCAGAAGCAAAGCCATTACTGTGAACCATCGTTTTCTGGACCTGAGCGACATTTTTCCTCCTCTTCCACCGTTGGAATTTAGATGTGAAACCGAACACGACACCGTTGGCGAACTTTCCTTTTTTGTCGGCCACCTCCTTTCGGATGGATTAACTCAGGGAGCGCTGTTTCTCACCACAAGCTTCGGGGTAAAGACAGCGGTCTCGCATTCCCCAGAGCATCCTCCCATTTGCTCCAGCAGCATCTCCGCTGCTCGTTTCCCCACTTCCTCCCGCTGAATACGACATGTGGTAAGCGAGGGGGTCACCAACCCCGCAAGCATGATGTCGTCGAACCCAACAATGCTAACGTCGTCGGGAACGCTCACTCCGATTTCGCTGCATGCCCTCAAAGCCCCCACGGCTACCAGGTCGTTGTAACAAAAGATCGCTTCAACTTCCGGATGAGACGAGAGCAGAGCTTTCGCTGCCCGGTACCCGCCCTCCACATTGGAATCGCAATGCACCACCAGGTCGGAGACATAGGGCAAGCCAGCCTCGTTCAAAGCATCCTTGTACCCTTTGAACCTCCTGCGCCCGCTATGGGAGGTCTCCGGGCCAGCCAGAAATGCCACTTTCTTGCGACCCTCGTCGATGAGATGGCGTGTTGCTATCCTTCCCCCATGGACGTCATCCACCATGACCATGCCAACCGAGGGTGCTTCACCCTCCAAGGCCCTATTGACCAACACTGCAGAGTAGAAAAATCCAAGGGAATCCACCAGATGTTTCTCGTCCAGCCTGGAGCTGCAGAGGATTACCCCGTCTACCCGGTATTCGGCCATAGATTGGAGAGCTCGGAGTTCACGCTGTGGATTCTCCTCGGTGCTGCATAGAAACACGCTGTAACCCTCCGAGTACGCGACCTGCTCCATTCCTTTGGCGAGGTCGGCGAAGAAGGGGTTGGATATATCCGGTACTATCAGCCCAATGATGCCGGTGCGGCTTGTGGCAAGGCTCCTGGCGATACCGCTCGGGCGATATCCGAGCTTTTCTATGACCTCCAGGATCCGTTTTCTGGTGGCTTCGCTAACCTCACCTTTGTTGTTCACAACCCTGGAAACGGTCATCAAGGATACCCCCGCTTCCCGAGCCACGTCTGCCATCGTTACGTGGTTAGCCATTCTTGACTCGCTTTCAAGTTGACTTAAGGGTTTTGTTAGCGTTCACGTTAGCGCTAACAATATAGCACAACGACTGGAGCATGTCAAATCCGCGTTCGGCGGCGTTTGCTTACGAGGACTTGTCCCCCAGTGCGGAGTAGGGGCGACGTGCAGATCGCACCTGAACCGGGTGGGGAGATAATGTCCGTTCTATCGCCGCTGTGGTATACTGGGGGGTGTTGGATTGGCAGAACCGGAGGTGATATCGTTGCCAAAAGCCAGAAAACACGCCGCTGTAGTCGCTTTGCTGGCGGCGCTCATCGGCTTCTTTGACGTGCTCAGCGCGTTCTACGTAGGTTCGAACCCCGGAAGGCTACGGCTACTGTCCAGGTTCGTGGACAAGGAAGTCCAATACGGAACCCGGACGGTCACGGTGATGGCTGGGTTCGTTCTGATGGTGATAGCGTGGCGGCTGGCGCTTCGCAAGCGGGAGGCGTGGAGCATCGCCGTTTGGACGGTGACCATCACGGGCATCACACATCTGGCGAAAGGGCTGGATGTGGAAGGCGCTGTGGTGAGTTTCCTGTTGCTGGGCGCGCTCATCGCGTTTAGGAAGGATTTCACGGTTCGGTCGGACCCTTTTGCGTGGAGCTACGTACTGTTCGTAGGGCCGTTTGCCATCCTCTTCATCCTGGCTTACGTACTTCTCGGCTTCTGGATTTTCCGGTCGGAACTTCTCCCCCACGGGTTCGATCTGACCAGAGCCCTTTCCGAGGGGATCAACCTGCTCACGTGGGGTTCCCCCAGCCTGTATCGACCCGTTGGCGAGAGAGGTTTGTGGTTTTTCCGCTCGCTACACTGGATCGGGCCTGCAGTGTTGCTTTACGTCATTTGGGTGGTTACGAGACCGGTACGCAACGTGCACGAACGCACTCTTAGGGACGAAAGATACGTTTCGGCGCTGATCAGGCTCCACGGCAGCGCGCCGGTGTCTTACTTTGCCCTGATGCCGGACAAGCAGTTCTTCTTCGATTCGTCCGAGGAAGTGGTCATCCCTTACACGCTCGTCGGCAATATCCCTCTTGCCCTCGGCGACCCGATCGGCCCCGCTCATAAAGTCGGTGACGCCCTGAAAGACTGGGGTGCTACCTGCGAATCCAACGGCTGGCTTCCCGCGTTCTACCAGACCACAGACCGTTTCCTGAAAGATTTTCGTTCCAACGGATTCCTCCTCCTCAAAATCGGGGAGGACGCCGTGGTCGATTTGAAGAGCTGGACTCTTTCCGGCAAGAAAAAACAAAATCTCCGTACAGCTTTGAACAAGGGCAATCGTCTGGGCTGGAGATTCGAGATGTACAGGGGTAAGCTCGACGATGACCGAGCCAGGGAAGAGATCGGGTATATTTCGAAGGAATGGCTTGCCGGACGGAGCGAACTGGCGTTCTCCATGGGGGGAACTCATATCGATGGAAGCCCGGAGGAGCGGTTGTCCATTGCGTTCGATGCTGACGGCTCCGCCCTAGGATTCCTCACCTGGGCTCCGGTATATGCCCGCCGCGGCTGGAACCTGGATTTCATGCGCAGGAGGCTGGATGCCCCTCACGGGCTGATGGAATACCTTATCACCAAATCCTTGCTTCTGTTCCAGGAAGAGGAGTTCAAGATGGCTTCCCTGGGGATGGCTCCGCTGGCGAACATCAGCGATGGTGAGAACGATTTCCCGATGCTGGCTCGTGCGCTTTCGCTGGTGTACGAGAAGATGTCCAGCGTGTATGCTTACAAGTCCCTCCAGATGTTCAAATCCAGGTTCGATCCGCGCTGGGAAGATCGCTATCTGGCTTACAGCAGCAACCTGGCCATTCCACAGGTTCTGTTCGCCGTGGTGAAAGCGCACGTTCAGGATGTCTCGCTGATATCGATAGTGATCGGAGGGGTGCCTTCGCCCCAGAGGATCATCAAATCATTGAGGGATGCCCTTGCTCAGCAGAGGCTCAAGGTGCGTCCACCGTCAGAGGAAGAGTGAATTGAGCTGGATCACCAAACATCCTTTCACGACAACATTGTTCCTTGCGATTTTCATGGTCGGGATTTTCACCGGGCCTGCGCTGGGCCGCGAGATACCTCCGCCCGTTCAAAACGCCTGGGGAACCGGGCCTCAGAAGATTTTCGAGGGCAAGTGGTGGACCATCTTTACAATGGTCTTCCTTTGCAACGATGCTTTCATGCTTTACGGGGTCATCCTGGCGGGAATCCCCATCATGGCCATGGCAGAATCCAGGCTTGGCGTCGGCACCACTGTGGCAGTTTACTGGGCCGTTCAGGTGGTGGTATGGCTGATGATTGCCCTCGTCTTCCGGTTCTTGATGGTGCGCGGGATAGACCCTGGGCCGGAAGTCTATCCGATGACGGACATCGGCCTCTCGGTGGGGCTGTTCGGCGTGGTGGGTGTCCTCCTGGTCGCGCTCAATCGCTCTCCTGAGACCGCGCGGGCATGGCAGACGATCGCCTTGGAAGCAGGCGTGCCGCTGTACTTGATTCTGAAATGGGTACTGATGCCGGAATGGCTGGCGGACACAGGGCATTGGATCGCCCTGACCATGGGTTTGCTGCTCGGAATTCTGCTGTGAAGTGACACCTCACACCAAGTACATGCCACGACGACCACGAGCACGAGCACGACGGCCGGCGGAGGGGCGTATTCTCCGCGCCGAACGGGCAGAGGCCAAGGCCGCTCCGGCGACAAGCGCCGCACCTCCGCAGCCGCCGCGATATTGTCCGCGCGGCGCAGTGCCCCGGCCATCACCGTGACGACTCCCAGCTTCAGCGCCCCTGGGAGAGCCCTGAAAAGCCGTGTCATGCCTCCCCTAACGCTCTACGCCCTGCTTCACGTCCCAAATCGCCTCTGCCAGCATCTCCGCTCCGCGGGCCAGGTTAGGCCCCGGCACATTGATCCAGATTTCAGGGATGGAGACCACGCGCCCCTTCTTGATGGCTGTGACGTTTTCCCAACCGGGGCGGGCATACACTTTCTCCAATGGCTGATTTTCCACTCCAGGCCATGCCACGACAATAACCTCTGGATCGGCCTCAAGGATTTCTTGTTCCTTCAGTTGTCGGCCAGGGCCGGGTGGGACGAATTCTCCGGCCACCAGGTTGACCAGGTCGACGTGCCAGGCCGGGCCATTCATTAGCGGCCGTGGCCAGATTTCCATGTACACGCGGGTGTGTGGCTTGCTGCTGAACGTCTCCCTCAGCCGCGCAAAGGTACGTTCCATTTCGGAGATCACGCGTTCTCCTTCCTCGCGAGCATCTGTGAGCGCCGCAAGCAGGCGAATGTTCCCGTAAATGCTTCCCAGCCGCTCGGGATAGAGAGCAAGCACGTCGAGCCCTGCCTTGAGCAGTTCGCTCAGGCTTTGCTCACGAAAAGGAACAGATGCGATGACCAGGTCAGGGTTGAGGGGAAGGACATCCTTTGCTTTGACCGACCACGTGCATGGCACGCGAGGGAGGCTCCCCAGCGCTTCCTCTCCGAGCAGGCGATGATCGTGCTCGCTGACCGCGGCCAGCAAGTGTTGTCGGTTCAGCGCAAACAGTGTTGCGGTCACGCTGGGTTCCAACGAGACAATACGGTTGGGATACGTTCCAATGCTTTGCATCGTAAAGCCCCCTGGGTTGAAACAAGCGCGTGTCCGACGCGGCACATCGACGCTGGGTGATTTGCAATTCCCCTGCAACTTCGGCCAGGCGGTAGCTCAACCCTGCATTCGGGATGAAAAGCCTGGGCTGGCAGAGCCCCCGGCTGTCAAAAGTCCAGTTTCCGGGTAGCAGGAGCTACCAATGGAGTATCATTATACACCGGATATCGGGCAACGACCACAGGAGCTCCGGAATCCCTTCAAGGGCACAAAATTGGCATTGGTTCCCAAAAAATACACAACGCCGACAGATCAATGACGAGCGCGTGCAGGCAGGGTGGCCCAATCCTATCAGATCGATGGCTTTTCGTCGCTGGCGACAGTAATCCCTGGCATGGCTACGCTGGGATTTGTATCGAGCACAAACAGAGAGAAGGGAATCAATTGAAGGAGATTGGACCACGTATGGTCTCTACGTGAAAGATACGAGATTGTGCAGTGCTGCCCAACTCCGGCTGTAGAGGAATCCGCTCAATCTTCGCACCGGATCTGTCACTCTAAAGTGTCGCACTCCTTCCACCATGGTGTGTCCCGGTTCCGGGAAAATGGATAACGTCTATGGTTTCGGATGCAATAGTTATCCCCGACTCTTTGAATTTTTCCAAGATGCTCTGGCTGATATCGCTGCGAACTATAGGGCGCACGTGTGACTCCGCGGGATAAACCAGCGAGAGTTCAATCCAATTGTCGGTCAGTTTTACGAATACCTGAACATCCAGGGTAACATGCTTGATGGCGTAGTCTCGTTTCGCTTTGTGCAGGGATGATCTCGCTTCTGGAAGCAGCTTCGCATACTCGGAATGGGATCTGGCGGCTTCGGTCATGATTGTCAGCGCCATTTTCCAGTCAGAGTCGTAGGTAATCGGTATTGATATCTGATCCCACACGAATCTAAAATGGTGAGTGTAGTTGAAAACGGGGCCGTCGAACACAGCAGAGTTTGTCACGGAAACGATTCTGCCGGTTGGATAGTCATAGTCGATCCAGTTGCGTATCTCCAGCACTTTCGTAAAGAGAGGCCCGATGTCGACCACATCCCCTTTAACGCCACTGATTTCTATTCTGTCCCCGATGTTGAATGGTTGAGTGGTTATAATGGTGACCCAGCCAGCGAGTGCTCCTATGAGTTCCTGGAGGGCAAACGCAAGCCCGGCGCCAAGGATGCCAAGGGTGACGGAGATATCGGTCATGATAGGCTGTGCCCATATCACGAAAATCACGAGGAGCATGGTGAAATCTACAGTGTAGCCCAGCAATTTGCGGACCACGAACCGGTGAGTTTTCTCCTCCGGCAGGTGGGTGTCCACCACATGCAGGGTCAAACGCCTGAGGCCCACGGTCAAAATCACGACCACCAGGGAGAGGGCTATCTTTCTGGTGATTGAGCTGGACCACAGGTGAATTAGATTTTCCATGAAACTGTGCCCCTCTCTGATCCGCTATTTGGTGCCGTGCGTACCGTGCAATATCACGTTGGTGTACGGGTACGGTATCTCGATATGCTCTTCGTCGAATTTCTTCTTAATCCCCTCGTACATGTCGAACTCGAAGTCTTTAGCCTTGAAAGCGTCAGGGCACCAGGCTCTCAAAGTCAGGACCACGCTGGAATCTCCAAGCTCTGTAACCGGGCAAGAGATCACTTTTATGACGTTGGGGTGCTCTTTTGCCATAGAGAGGATGATCTCCCTGGCCCGATCGATGTCCGCGTCATAGCTTATCCCTATCGGTACGGACGCCATGACCTTTGGATCGACCGACGTCATGTTGATCAATGTCTGGGATACCATAACGCTGTTGGGAATTACGATCCTTCGGTTGTCGTAAGTCTGTAGTACTGTATAGCCAAGGTTGAGGCTTTCCACGACCCCTATTTCTGTTCCCGTCGGTGTGGAGACCTGAACTTTGTCTCCGGTTTCAAACGGGCGATACAGAGCCAGGGAGGCACCGGCTACAAGGTTCCCCAGAGTGCTTTGTGCCGCGAGCCCCAGGACTACTGAAAGGATGCCTGCGCCCGCCAACAGCGCTCCGCCAAGGGCCCTCAGGGGTGGGACGATGTATGCGTACAAAGTGAAAGCGCCAATGAATATCGAGAAATGTGCCAATTGAACTATAAAGTTGAAAACAGCCCTATCGGTCGGAAGCTTTTTGCTTTTCCTGGCCTTGGATGCAAGGCTGTGGAGCAATCTGCTGGCAGCCACAGCCACCAGCAGGAACACCACCGCATAAAAGACAGCCCCACTGAGGGTAGAGGGGGAGAGCATGTGTCTTATGGCATTCGTTTTGAGAGACGTCATGGAGTCTCACCTCCTCGTGTCAGAGCGAACTCCCGCAGCGCACGTCGAACGCGCGGGCCCTCGTCCTCGGCGGACACAAATAAGTTTACCATACAGTGGGTGACTGAGGAAACCCGCTCCAGAAGGAGATGCGATTGTCGGGAGAAAAACCGAGAAAGGGGCAGACGCTTTCTTTGTTCTTCATTTCTGCTGATGAGAGTCATTTTGACTCAGATCGCTTTCCGCCGGGGAGCGACATGAATCGCTTGGAAAAGACGATCAGGTCGTCGCCGGGAGCGTAAAAATCTCGGATAGTCGCCTCGCGCTCGTACCCTGCGGACTCGTACAGGTGCCTGGCGGGGACATAGGGCAGCGTCCCCGAAGTCTCTATCAGCAACAACCTGCCAGATGCCTCTCGTACTCGTTCTTCCACCTGTGCCAGCAATGCCCGCCCCACTCCCCGTTCTCGGTTCTCGGGATGTACGGCTATCCAATACAGATCGAAAGTGCCTTCTGTGAGAGGGTGAGGCCCAAAACACACGTATCCCACGACCTGACCTTCTTCCCGGCAGAACACCAGAAACTCGTAGCCGCTGTCCGTGCCTTTTTCGATGAAATCTTCCCACAGCTCTTCAACACAGTCAATCTCTACAGGCTTGAAAACGCCGCTTTCTGCTGTGATCTCGATTATGGCCTTTCCATCATCTTCGAGAGCCGGTCTGATCATAGCCTGTTCTCACTCCTCGCTCAACCTCAAGATGTTCAGCGCCATCGAGGTGTAATCATAACCTGCGGCGGAGGCCGCGCGGTAGAAGCCTGCATCCGGTGAAAGGTCGGGGTTGCAGTTTACCTCGAGCACGTACACCTGTCCGCTCTCGTCCATGCGCATGTCCACGCGCCCGTATCCCCGGCAGCCTATGGCTTCCCAGGCCTTCAGGGCAGCTGTGCGGATGCGGTTGCCTTCCTCTGGTGTCACCGGTGCAGGGCATCTCACGGGCGTGTGGGTATACTCGAAAGAGTCCACTTCCCACTTGGCGGCGAAAGACACCATCCGATCCTTCGGGTCGTCGAAAGCGCTGAAATCGACCTCGGCCAGAGGCAGCACTTCGGGCTGATTGCCCCATAGTGAGATGTTGAATTCTCGCCCCCGGATGAACGCCTCTGTCAGAGCAGATTGGCGATATTTCTTTACCACGTATGCCACGCGCTCTCGCAGCTGGTCTACCGAGCGGGCCACTGATTCTGGCCCCACTCCTATGCTTGCGTCCTCCGCTACAGGCTTTACAATGAGAGGGAATTGTAGATATTCTCCGTTCACTTCATCAGGGTGATTGAATAACTGCCATGGAGGCGTCA
>CAZDOZ010000026.1:0-18320 GCA_964507175.1 uncultured Anaerolineae bacterium | reverse complement strand
CTGGGCTGAGTTTTTCGCCTTGAAGGCAGGAAAGAAGGGGCGGTACATCTTGTGGACCACAAAATGTACCATTTCTTCCCAGTCATCTACCGAGCGCGAAGCCCCAGAAAGTTCCGTTTCCGCTTTGTCAAAAGTCCAATAAATTTCCTTGTAGCGATTATTCCGGTAGGAAGGCACTGAGCCATCCCTTGAGTTTCTCCAGGAAGGGAATGCCTTCCCCTCTTTCCGCAGTTGTGTACCTGCCGGGTACCGACTCCTGGCTCCACCTCAGCAGGCCCGCCACTGTCGCGAAGGCAGGGGCATGAATCTGCAACGCAGCCGTCCCCATCACATCACGCGGTTCCCCGATCCGCAAAGGCATGTCATGCGGGAATACATCTTTCGCCAGTTCCAGGAATCCGGCGAGGGAGGACGTGCCTCCGGTGAAGACCACCCCGGCGGTGAGCAGTTCGTCGTAGCCCGATCGTTTGATCTCCCGCCATATGTATTCCAGGATCTCCATCGCCCGTGCCCGCAGTATTTCCGCCATCAGTTTCTTGGACACCGGTACCTCTCTGCCGGCCCCGAAGCCCCTTACTCTTACGATCTCGTCCGCCACGTCGTCCACCCGAACGTTCCCAAATTTTTCCTTCAGATGATTCGCCTCCTCCCGCGGAATCTTCAGTATCGTGGCCAGGTCCCTGGTGAGGAATTCGCCGGCAAGGTCGAGGGATGTGGTGTACCACAGGCCGTTGTTGAGGAATATCCCTATGTCCACCGTCCCCTCGCCGATGTCCACCACGGCACTTCCGATCTGGCGTTCCTCTTCCGTTAGCACCCCGTACCCTGATGCCATTGGTGCGATGATCTGCCCATCTAAGTCTACGCCGTTTTTCTGGACGCATTGCTGGACATTGTTGAAATTGCTGCTCGATCCCACAACGACGTAGGCTTCCACCTCCAACCTGTATCCGAACATCCCCAATGGATCCTGGATGCCGCTCTGACCGTCCACGGTGTAGCTCCGGGGCGCGGCGTGGATCACGATCTGGTTCTGCTGAATTGAGATGGCGCTGGCCTCGTCCAGAGCGTGCAGTATGTCGTCGTCGCCGATGATGTGGTCTTTTCCCAGGACGCTGACACTCCCACTGCTGTTGGTCGAAGTGGTATGCACCCCGGAGATTCCAACGTAGGCGCTTTCTATTTTCCCTTCCAGCCTTTCCTCCGTGTTGGCGATCGCCTGCCCGACTGCTTCTGCTGCCTGTTTCAGGTCCACCACTGTGCCCCTGTGCACTCCTTTGGAAGGGGCCAGGCCAAGGCCCATCACGTCCAGCTTGCCGCTTTCCGTTGTCTCGCCCACCGCGACGGCGATCTTGCTGCTGCCGATGTCTATCGCTGCTGTGATCATCGCCATTTCTCCTCAGCGCCTGTATATTCTCTTGAACCGGGCGTCCACGTCGTGCGGTCGGATCCCTTTTTTGAGCCATCCCTGGCGAGCTTTCAAGTAGTTTCCTATCCGCCGGGATAGGCCGCCATACTCGCCGAAAGCCACCGTCCACCCCGCAGGGTCTTTCATCTCCAGCCCTCGGCTTCCAGTCTTGAAATCCGTTACGCCGAGCTCTTTGTGCAGTCTGAGCATAGCTTCCAGGTAGGCCGGTATCATCTTGCCGTCGCTGTTGGCCGCTTTCCCGGTCGGATCCGACAGGTAGATTGCTGGAGGCGCGCCCATAGGCTCTAGGCTTACCCCTTCCGCATCCACCCACGTGGTGCCTGACGGATTATTCCAGACAATCTCTGGCGTCCTCTCGGTTATGTCGATTGTTATGTTGTTCGGCAGCCCTCTGTGGACCCTGGCCTTTTTTACGTAGGGGAGGGCGCTTTCGATACGCTGTGCCGTCTTACCCGGGTTCACTTTCAGGATTTGCTTCCCTTCTACGTCGCTGGCCCAGTAAACCGATGCTTTGTCCAGCCGTTGGATGCCGCGGATGTATGCCCCGTGCACGTAGAACTGTGGCGCAGTGAAAAGCCAGTACACCAGCGCCAGCACCGCTATCGCTCCGGCCATCGCCAGGGCCAGCACCCTGGCCGTCCTCCCTGATATCTGGCGGATGCTTTGCACCTGGAGTTGGGGCGTCACACTATGGAATGTCTGTCTTTTTCTGCTTTTCCGTTTCTTCAGCTTGACGCCTTTGCCCATTTCATACCTCCATATGGTTGCGGAAGCCATCAGCGTTTTTGACGAGGAAGTCCTTCGCCAGGTACCTGGCCCTCGTATGACTGCTAACGGCTACCGACCCCTTTCCAGTGCCAGCTCGATGAGCCTGTCCACGAGTTCCCGGTAAGTGATCCCGGTGGCCTCCCACAGCTTCGGGTACATGCTTACGTCGGTGAATCCGGGCATCGTGTTTAACTCATTCAGGTAAATCTCTCCGGTGACTTTATCCAGCAGGAAATCCACCCTGGCCAGCCCCTCGCAACCGATTGCTTTGTATGCCCCGATGGCAATCTCCTGCACCCGCCGCGTCAGTTCGTCCGGTATCGGGGCCGGGATGACGAGCCGGGTTGCCTCGCTCTGGTACTTGGCCTCGTAGTCGTACCAATCGTTGCCCGGCTTTACCTCCCCGGGAACCGATGCGATAGGCTCTTCGTTCCCCAGGATGCTGCACTCGATCTCCCTGGCCGGAATTCCCTGCTCGATCAGGATTTTCCGGTCGTATCTGGCTGCCAGTTCCACCGCGCCGGCCAGTTCTTCCTCTCTCTCGACCTTGCTTATTCCCACGCTAGACCCCAGGTTGGCGGGTTTCACGAAGACGGGGTACGTGAATCTGGCGCTAACCTTTCGGATTATCGCCTGTCGATCGAGCCGCCACTCGGGCTGGGTAATCGATTCGTACGGAAGTATCGGAAACCTCTGGCTCTGGAAGATCATTTTCGCCAGCGCTTTGTCCATTCCGGCGGCGCTAGCCGCAACTCCGCTTCCTACGTATGGCACGCCGGCTATCTCCAGAAGCCCCTGGATTGTGCCGTCCTCCCCGTACGGTCCATGGAGTACCGGGAACACCACGTCCAGGCTTTGGAGCAGGCCATCTGGCGGGAGTGTTCCGGTTACCCTCACGTCCTCATCCGGCGGCGTGCTCCTGAACCCGCCCAGGCGCACCTCTGCCATTGCCTCCAGGTATGCCATGGGGTCGCCGCCCGTTACCCACCGGCCTTCCCTGTCTATGCCGATGGGCACGACCTCGTATTTTTCCGGGTCCATGGCGTTCATCACCGATCTGGCGGAGACCAGACTCACCTCATGTTCCCCGGACCGCCCTCCAAAAATCACCCCGACCCTCAGTTTTCTCAACGTCCTACCTCTGGTTCGATTTGTCCGTCCGCTGATTTGTTCATTCGTTGATTCAGCACCAGTATTTCTGGCTCCAGCGCGACGCCGAACATCTCCTGCACCCGGTGCTGCATCTCTTCCATGAGTGCCAGCACGTCCGAGGCGGTGGCATCGCCCAGGTTCACGATGAAATTCGCGTGCCTGGTGGAAACCTGTGCCCCGCCGATGCGGTAGCCTTTCATTCCCGCGGCATCCAGGAGCCTTCCAGCGTAGTCGTCGGGCGGATTCCGGAATGTGGAGCCGATGCTCGGCTCTCTCGGCTGCGTCTCCCGCCGGTGATTCAGGTATCCATCGGCCAGCCTGCACAACTCCTCCCTGTTGCTTCGCTTCCCATGGAATGTGGCGGTCAGGACGACCCATCGACCGCCCCGAGCGATGGCTTTTTTAATCCTGCTCGTCCTGTAACCGTATTCGAGCTTTGCCGCAGGCCAGGTCTCCCGGCATCCGTCGGGGGTGAGCAGATCGGTGCTTTCCAGCACCGATGCGGTATCGCCGCCGTACGCTCCCGCGTTTCCCACCACCGCTCCGCCGACGGTACCGGGGATGCTAACGCCCCATTCCAGACCTGCCAGTCCGGCCTGGATCGCTCCACGTGCCAGTCCTGCGAAAGGCATCCCGGCTTCGGCGTAGATGTCTCCCCCGTTCACGTGCCACCCTTTGCACCGGTTCAGGATGACCAGCCCACGGATTCCTTCGTCTGGAACGAGAACGTTGCTGCCGCCCCCCAGCAAGGTGTACGGTATGTCGTGCTCCAGGGCCAGCCGGATGGCCTTCACCAGAGAATCCACGTCCTCGGCTTTGAAAATCATCTCCGCCGGGCCGCCAATGCCGATGGATGTGTACGGCGCCAGTGGGACTTCCCGCTCCGGCAGGAAGCCAAATTCCGATGCCCAGACTTTCAGGAATTCTGGCAGGCTCACTTTGCTGTCTCCTGGAGAGCATCCAGTACCTTTTCGCCCACCAGATATCCGTCCCCCGCACCCATTGTCAGAAGCAGTGAACCGGGGCGGATCTCCGTCAGGAGGATGCTCTCCGTTTCATCCAGGCTGCCGGTGTACCTGGCATCAGGGTGCTGCATCAGCGCGACGATCTGGTCGGCGCTGACCCCCAGGTCGTCTTTCTCCCTGGCCGGGTAGATGTCGGTGACGAGGACGTGGTCGGCCAGCGAGAAACTGGCGGCGAAATCCTTCATCAGCGCTTTCGTTCTGGTGTAAGTGTGGGGCTGGAACACAGCCCATAGCTCCCTGTGTGGATATCGTTCCCGCGCCATCTGGAGCGTCGCTTTGATCTCGGTGGGGTGGTGGGCGTAGTCGTCCACCACCACGATGTCGTTGACCGCCCCTTTGATCTCGAATCTGCGCTCCGTGCCGCGGAAGGACTGGAGAGCGTCCGCAGCGTCCTCCGGCGCTATCCCCTCGGCATGGTGCGCCGCTGCGATGGCGGCGACGGCGTTGGAGATATTGTGCCTGCCGGATAGCGGCAGTTGCACTGGCGTTTCGCCGTCCGGATATATCAGGAGGAACAGGTTGCCGCCCGCTGGAGCATGAAATATCTGGGCTGCGTGCCAATCCCCCTGGGCGACGCCGTATTCTACCCAGGAGATGTCCCGCCGGTGAGTTTTCTTCCTGGCGGTCCTTGCTCCTTCGTCCTCGGCGCACACCACTGCTGTCTCTCCTGCAGGGATGTTGCCCAGGAAATCCACGAACGCTTGCAGGTGCATCTCTGGCGTGGGGTAACAATCCACGTGATCCCATTCCACGTTGGTGATCACCGCCACATCTGGCTTCAAGCCCAGGAACATGTGGTCGTACTCATCTGCCTCCACTACGAAGGAAGGGCCCTTTCCGGCATGGGCGTTCTTGCCCAGGCTTGTCAGGACGCTTCCGACGATGAAGCTTGGGTCGCGCTTTAATTTCGTCAGGATGTGGGAGATCATCGCGGTGGTGGTGGTCTTGCCGTGAGTGCCCGCCACGGCTACGACGTTCTTACGCCCTGTCAGCACCCCCAAGAACGGCGCCCGTTTCACCACAGGAATCCCCGATTCTCTGGCAGCCCGGACCTCAGGGTTCTCCTCCGGGATCGCCGACGATATCAGCACCAGGTCGGCGCCTGCCACATTCTCGGGCCTGTGTCCCGCGAATATCATCGCGCCCATTGCCCGCAGATTAGCGCTCCTGGTCCCTGGCGTCCTGTCCGATCCGCTCACCCTGTACCCTTCCTCCAGCAGGACGCGTGCGATGGCTGAGAGCCCGGTGCCCTCGATCCCCACCAGGTGGACATGGCTGTTTTTGTCTGCCAGAACCTCTGGAATTCCCTTCATTTCCGCACCTGCATCAGAATCAGCAGTACCACAAGGCCGATTATCAGCTTGTCGCTCATTATCGCTGGCGGCAGGTAGTGTATTGCTCCCTTGGCGAAATCCGATAGCTGCCTGTTGAACGCCCACGTTGGCAGCGGGTAGCCGAAATGGTCGGTGTAGTACCACAGAGTTCCCGCCACCAGATAGCCGTTTATTGCCCCGACGGAAACGTTCAGCAGGAACCTCGTGTGCCCTTTCGCTGGGGTGCCCGAGAACGTCAGTGTCCTGCCGCCGTAGGCCGCTATCACTGCCAGCAAGAAAGCTCCGGTGAAAAGGGTCATCAGGACCCATTTGCTCTCTATTGGCAGGACTGTTATCTTCAAGGGATTCTGCCCGTTGAGTTCGGAGTACGCTCTCCAGTAGACCCCTGCTTTTTCCCCCTGAGACCCTGCCTCCACCACCCTCTCGGCCTGCTTCAGGGCCCACATTGTCGCCAGGATCACGGTGGTCACACCGAGCTCTTTGTGATACCCCCGCACTATGGCGATGATGACGAAGAATGCCATCACCGTGCCCCAGAGGATCTCTATCGGGCCCACGTTTCCCCCTTTACCCCTGCTTTTTCTTTGGCTTGACCGAGAATCCTGAAAGTAGCAGCACCACTACGATCGACACGATAATGATGAGCTTGAGATCCAGGTTCATTTTAGTGAGATCGTTTATCGTCTGTGCCACGATATCGTTGCCGGCAGCGGATGTGCCCTTCACCTGCATTTTCCACGGATACAATGGAAGGCTGCTGGGAAGCGACGGGGCGAAAGTCACCGCCATTATATACCCCACGCTTGCGCCGAGAACCGCCCCGATGAGTGATGGCCCTCCTTTCAGCTTCGACCAACTCCCTATGAGGAGCACGAGCACTATTATCACGATGCCCAGGATCATCCCGGTCGGGGGGTCATTTGAAAGGGGTGCATGTACCCCTTTTATCAATGCTTTCGCTGCCTCCAGGTCTCCCCTGCCAAGGGGGCCAAGCCCTCCACGTACGGCCAATATTATACCCACATACAGGCCGTTTAGCATCTCTATGGACTTGTCCCTGATAGGATTGTCATAGAGCATGGCGTAGAAAGAGAAAATACCGGCCAGATATAGCATCCACCGTTTGTACCCGCCTTTGTATCCCAGCCAGGCAAACACCCCCACGACGAGGGAGAGCGTCAGCACTTGTTGGAACGTGATGGCGACGGGTGTGGCAGAGCCAGGCATTTATCCCTCCCTTTCCGTAAGCTGCCAGAGCTCTCGGACGATTTTCGCAGCCGCCCCGGGTCGGGCCAGCTTCTGTGTCTCTACCCTCATTTGGGCGAGTTTTTCCGGATTGTCGAGCAATTTCATCAGCATTGGCAGCAATCCCTGGCCCAGATCCCTGTCCTCGATCACCTCGGCTGCGTTGTACCGTGCCAGGTATTCTGCGTTAAGCCTCTGGTGCGCCCCTGCGTATGGATACGGGACCAGAATCGCCGGGAGCCCAGCCGCCGGAAGCTCTCCAAGTGCTGATGCCCCGGCCCGGCAGACCGCCAGATCAGCGGCCACCAGCGCTTTCGGTAAGTCGTCCATGTAGGCGTGGGTGTGATACCGAACCTGGAGCGCCTGAGGAAGTCGCTCACGGGCCTGCTGCACTCTCTCCGCGTCTGCCTGACCTGTCACGTGGATCACCTGTGCCCGGCGGAGCAGTTCTGGCAGGATGTTGACCATTGCCATATTGATACTCCTGGCCCCCTGGCTTCCCCCAAACGCGATGACGGTGGGGATATCTGGTTCCAGCCTCAGGTCTGCTTTCGCGTCCTCCGCTTTCAGATTGTAGAACTCCGCCCTGACAGGGTATCCTGTTACCACACTCTTGCCTGGGAAAAAATCCAGGGTCTCCCGGGCGGTGACCGCCACTTTCCCCGCGAACCGGCTCAGGTGCTTCACCGTTGCACCAGGAACGATGTCGGGCAGGTATACCATAGAAGGGATGCCCAGCATCCACGCCGCTATGAGTACTGGTGCTGCTACGTATCCACCGCTGACCAGAACGGCATCCGGCTGCCATTCCTTTAGGATGCGGAGCGCTGCAAGCGCCCCTTTGGATAGCAGGAATGCTCCGCCGATGGCACTAAGCGGGTTCTGTCCTCGGAGCTTGCCTGCGGGTATCGTGCGGAATTCCACGCCATGCATTGGCACCACCCGTGCCTCGGCGCCTTCTTTCGTGCCGAGGTAGATGAATTCCGATTCCCTAGCGCCGCCTGGTACCTGTACGTCTGACGGCTGGCCGTCTCGGCACGCGTTTCGTACTGCTAACAGTGGATACACGTGCCCTCCGGTCCCCCCGCCTGCCAGAACTACTCTTTTTCCTGACTTTGACATCGCTCGCTGTCCCTCTGGATATGCTCAACAGCAGTCCGATCCCCGCCATGCTCGCTACCAGCGATGATCCGCCGAAGCTCAGGAATGGCAGGGTTACCCCCGTGACCGGCGCCACCGCCGTTACGACCGCTATGTTCAACGCTGCCTGGATCGTCAGCCAGCTCGTGATCCCCACTGCCAGCAGGCTACCAAACTGGCTGTCGCTCTGCATTGCTGTGTGGAACCCCCGATATGCCAGGAAAGCAAACAGCCCCAGCACCAGGAGGCTTCCCACCAGCCCCAGTTCCTGCCCCAGCAGGGCGAAGATGTTGTCGTTCCAGGAGAGGGATAGGGCGTGCTGGTGGGGCAGGTCCACGAGCCTGCCGGTGAGCTTTCCCGTCAGGAGCGCCTGCAGGTTCTGCTTTACCTGGAACTGGTTGCTGCTCATCGGGTCTTTCAGGTGGGTCAGGTAGTCGTGCATCCTGGTGGATGTGTGCTGGTACCTGGTGATCAGGACGGTGAATGCCCCTGCCACCACCGCCATCAGGATGGCGATTTGGCTCCAGGTGGCCCCGGCGATGAAGAACATAGCCATTGCCGTCGCCGTGATGATGAAAGCGGTGCTGACATCCGGCTGGATCGCCACCAGGCCTGCGGTGATGCCGATGAGCACCCCAAAGGGGATCAGTCCCTCCTGGATGTCTTTCAGCCGATCTCCTTTGGAGGTCATCCAGGCGGCTATGTAGATGACCAGCGCCAGCTTTGCTGCCTCGCTCGGCTGCACCGACCCATGGAAAAAACTCCGGGTGGAGCCGAAAGTGCTGCTTCCCAGGAATCGGACGCCAATGAGGGCGAGGATTGTCGCCACCAGGAGCGGCAGCGCCAGTTTGCGCCACAGGCTGAAATCCTGCCATGCCATGAACATCATGGCCGCCAGGCCGACCACCGTCCACATGAGTTGCCGCCTGATGAACTTCGTCGGGTTGTCACCTTTGATCACCCCCGCGCTGAAAAGCATGGTGAGGCCCAACGCCAGCAGCGTTGCCACCGCAGCCAGCAGCATCAGATCGGGTATTCGTTTTTGTTTCCGGCGTTTTGTCATCCTTGTCACCAGTTATGTGCTCGTCGATTCGGTGTCCACCGGGTAGGAGCGGGGCAGTGCCCTGCCCCCACCCAACGGGATTACAGCTCCTTCACGAGCCTTCGGAAATGCTCCCCACGCTCCGCGAAATCTTCGTATGCGTCGAAGCTGGTGCCGCCGGGTGACATCAGCACCACGTCGCCCGGTCGTGCCAGCCTCGCTGCTGCTTCCACCGCTTCCGCCAGCGTCCCGTGTTTCTCGATGGATTCGAGCACGCTGTCGGCAGGCATATCCCTCCGAACGTTCTCTCCGATCAGGTTCGCCGCCTCGCCGAAGAGCACCAGGTGTCGAACTTTCTGGTGTACCAGCCGGGCGTATTCCTCCCAGGGCAAATGTTTGTCCCTGCCTCCGGAGAGAAGCACTATTGGTTCGCTGAAAGATTTCAGCGCCGCTACTGCCCTCTCCGGCGTGGTGGCGATGGAATCATTGACCCAGGTGACGCCTTTCCACACCCGCACTTCCTCAAGGCGGTGTGGGACACCAGCGAAAGTCGTCGCAACCTCACGGATTCCATGGACGTCGGCCCCTGCGATCCGTGCCAGGGCGGAGGCGGCCAGGATGTTGGCAACGTTGTGTTCTCCCCTGAGTTTCAGCTCGTGTTGGCGGCAGATTTCTTTTTCCACGCCGCCGACCCGCAGCGTGAGCCGGTCTCCTTTCAGGTACGCCCCTTCCGCAGGCGGTTTTCTTAGACTGAAGCCGTACACTTTCGCCCGAAGCGGGAACCTCAATTCCGGCTGGCCTTCGCCCTCTGGCACGAAGACCTCTCCGGACCGATACCACTCTCCCGTGATCGGGTTGTCCAGGTTCAGGAGCGCTATGTCGTCATTCCCCTGCCATCGGAGGATATTGGCTTTCGCCGCCGTGTAATTTTCCATGGACGGATGCCTGTCCAGGTGGTTGGGAGTCACGTTCAGAACCGTCGCCACCTGCGGGCTGAGGTGGAAGAGTTCGAGCTGGAAACTGGACAGTTCCAGCACCACCCGATCGCCTGCCTCGATTTCGTCAAGGTGCTCGATGAGCGGCTTGCCGATGTTCCCGCCGACCCAGGTGCGCAGTCCTGACGCCTCGAGCATCTTCCCTACCAGCGTTGTAGTGGTGGTTTTGCCGCTGGAGCCGGTGACCCCGATTGTCTTCCCCCTGGTTCGCTCCAGGAAGAGCACCGAATCGTTGCTCAGAGGAATGTTCCTGCGCACTGCCTCCCGGACGATTGGGATGGTCGGCGGCACTCCACCGCTCAGGCAAAGAAGGTCGCAGCCGTCGAGCAGGCTCAATGGGTGGCCTCCCAGCGCCAGTTCTATCGGCAGGCCATCCAGGGATGCGATCTCGTTGGCCAGGGCGTCCGCCCGCCGGATGTCGCTGGCGGTTACATGGGCGCCTTGCCTGGCAGCCCAGCGTGCCAGCGCTGTGCCCTGGCGTGCCAGCCCCAGTATCACGATCCTCTTGCCTTTCACGGAATCCGCCATCTTCCCGCCGTCCTCATCAGAGCAACGCCAGCGCCACGCCCAGCATGGCGCACAGAGTCCCGATAAGCCAGAACCGCTGGGTGATCTGGGTTTCTTCCCACCCCAGTAGCTCGAAATGGTGGTGGATAGGCGTCATCTTGAAAAGTCGTTTGCCGCCAGTCAATTTGAAATATCCCACCTGCAGCATCACGGATACCGCTTCTGCCACGAAAGGCAGGGCGATGATCGGAAGAAGCACCCACTGTCCGGTCATCAGTGCCACCACCCCCAGAGTCGCCCCGAGGGAAAGGGACCCCAGGTCGCCCATGAACAAGTCGGCTGGGTAGGCATTGAACCAGAGGAATGCCATGATTGCCCCCACCACCGTGAAGCAAAACGCTGCCAGCCATACCTGTTCCTGCAGGTACGCTATCACGCCGTAGGATGCGAACGATACGGAAGCCAAGCTCCCTGCCAGCCCATCCAGCCCGTCCGTCAGGTTGATTGCATTGGACGATCCCACGATGATGAACATCGCTATTGGAATGTACCAGTACGAAAGGTCTATTTTCTGTGGCACCGTTGGCAGGGCGATGCTGTGGATGTCAAGCCGGAACATCAGCACCAGAGCGATGATCAGCGCCAGGATCAATTGCCCTGCCATTTTCTGCTTTGCTGTCAGTCCGAGCCCTCTTCTGGGGCCTCGTACCCCTTCCCAGTCGTCTATCGCTCCCAGGAGACCGTAGGTTGTCATGGTAAAGACGGGAACCAGCACCGACCGGCCGATGAGTGTCATGCCCCATAGATTTGCCAGGTTCAGGGCTATCGTGATGGTGAGTACTGGCAACAGGATCATCAGCCCCCCCATGGTCGGCGTGCCCATTTTCGTCTGGTGTCGCTCCGGCCCCTCGATCCGGATCACCTTGCCGATGTGGTGCTCTTTTAGCAGATGTATCAGTGGGTCGCCCCAGATCACGGCCAGAAAGAAAGAGATCGTCCCGAGGGTCAGGGAATATGCCATCAGCTATTCTCGCTCTCGCCGGAGCGGATTCCAGCAACGACCTGTTCCATCTGCATTGAACGAGAGCCTTTCACCAGTACGTAGTCCTCCGGCAGGAGTGTTTCCTTCAGTATCTCGACCGCTTCCTCGTTGCTTTCCACCATGTAGACATCCTCTCTGCCCATGCCACACGCCAGCGCTTCCTGTCCGATGATGGTGGCCCTGGGCCCAACGGTTATCAGCTTTGAGATTACCTCCGCTGCACGCCTGCCTACCAGCCGATGCCCTTTTTCCTCGTAAGAGCCAAGTTCCAGCATGTCTCCCAGGACAGCGATCTTCCGGCCTTCCAGGTCCTCCAAGAGGTTCAGGTCAGCGATGGTAGAATCCGGGCTGGCGTTGTAGGTGTCATCCAGGATTATGCTGCCGTTTATGCCGGGCGTTACCAGGAGCCGAAGTTGGGCGTTATCGCCTCGGAGGCCCTGCAGTATTTCCCCCCATGACATCCCCAGCACCAGGCCGACTGCCGTTGCCCGGAGAGCGGTGTGGACACTGTGGGTACCCAGCAGAGGTAAGTGGAGGCTCAGTGTCTCCTTCCCGTAGTGGAGCCGGAAACGGATGCCATCCATCCCCAGTCCTTTCACGTCCTCTGCCCACAGGTCGCTTTCGGGTGTCAGACCGTAGCGGAAAGTCCTGGCCTGGGTCTTGTCGGCCATAGCGTTGACCATGGGGTCGTCGGCGTTGAGGATCGCCACACCGTTAGGGGGGAGCGCCTGCACCAATTCCGATTTTGCCTGGGCGATCCGCTCGATCGTCTTGAGCCGTTCCAGGTGTACCGGACATACATTGGTCACGACGCCGATTTCCGGTTTGGATATCTCGGCTAGCCGTGATATCTCGCCAATGGCGTACATCCCCATTTCCAGCACCGCAATCTGGTGCTCCTGCCTGAGGCTGAGCAATGTGAGGGGGAGGCCGATTTCGTTGTTGTAGTTCCCTTCGCTTTTCAAGGTGCGGAACCGTTGCGCCGTCACCGATGCAACCAGTTCTTTCGTGCTGGTTTTTCCTATGCTTCCGGTTATCCCGATTACTCTTACCTGGAATTTCCGACGCCAGTGCCCTGCCAGGTCTTGCAGGGCGTACAGTGTATCTTTTACCCTGAAGCAGATCGCTTTGCCCTGGGACGGGATGGGCTGTCCTGTATCCTCTCTGAGTTCGATGGTGCCGGGCACTTGCGGCCAGGTCTCTCGGCATATCACCGCTTTCGCACCGTTGGCCACTGCCTCTTCGATGAATTCGTGGCCGTCGGTGTGTTCTCCTTTCAACGCGACGAAAAGGCTACCTGTGGCAGCCTTGCGGGAGTCGGTGACGACGTCGGTTATCTTCGTATTTCTGTACTCCGGCGGGGATGCCTCTGCAGCCCTGCCTATCGCTTCCCAAACGTCTTGTAATGTCAGTTCCATCAGTTGTTGCCGTTGTCCGTTGGAATTCCGGCGGCCTGGGTCTCCGGTGGCACCTGGAGGTATTCCAGCGTGCGCTCGGCAATGTGCTGGAACACCGGCGCAGCCACGCGCTCGGCCCAGATGCTCCTTTTCGGCTTCTCGATGGTTACCATGCAGATGATCTTCGGGTGGTACGCTGGGACGTAACCCACGAAGGATGCGTTGGTAACATCTAGGGTGTACCCGTGTTTCCCGGCGATCTCGGCTGTTCCTGTCTTTCCGGCTACCGGATACCCTGGGATCATGTCATGACCTCCTATCCGTGCTGACGCTACCAGCAGGTCAGTCAGGGTTTTAGCTGTTTTCTTCTTTATAATGCGCCCCCGTTTTAGTGGGGGGCGGTAGCGTATCAAATTGCCGTCGTTCACCAGCCCGTAGAGGGCGTGAGGGCGAACCAGGTTTCCGCCGTTGGCTACTGCTGCGACCGCCGTTGTCATCTGGAGCACCGTGGTCTCCAGTGCCTGCCCATAAGAACTGCTTGCCATGTCTAGTGGGTTCCATAGTTTGTCGCCGGGCCAGTGTACCACTCCTGATTGCTCTGGTGCAATGTCGACTTCTGTTTTCTCGCCGAACCCGAATCGCCGCAGGTAGTTGTAGAAAGTACCGGGTCCCATCTCCAGGCTGATCTTGGCCGCTTCGACATTCAGTGAGTTAACCAGTACTTCGTTTATAGTGACCCTGCCGTAGGCTCTGCCATCCCAATTTCGTATAATTCTTCCGCTGACAATAACTCTACCGGTATCTGTGAACGCAGTTCGTGTAGTAATCGTATTGCTATCAAGGGCTGCTGCAGCTGTTATGATCTTGAACACTGATCCTGGTTCGAACGGTTCGAAAGTGACCGGGCTTGGCTGTCGGGTTTTGGGATGAGGGTAGGTGGCCATTGCCAGGATTTCTCCCGTGTGTGGGTCCATCACCACTGCCATCCCCTTTTCTGCCTGGAAGTACTCCACCCCTTTGCGTAGCTCGTCCTCCGCTATGAACTGTATCGCGCGGTCTATGGTGAGTATCAGGTCATGCCCTGCCGCGGAAGGGAGGTACGTGCGGTACTGGTCGGGAAGTGGTTCCGGCTTCTGATTTTCGATGCCAGGCCAGGTGCCACCTTTGCGGAGGAACTCGTCGTAGGTCTCTTCGACCCCGTACACGCCGCGTCGTATGCCTTTTGGTTCCCATACGCTTCCCAGAACTTCGGATGCCAGCTTCCCCTGAGGGTACATTCTTTTAGGATTCAATCTGACAGTGACTACGTTTGGGTTGCTAAACTCCTTCTTGATCTGCAGGCCAACCTCCCAGGGTAAATCCGTTGCCAGGGGGGCGTACTCCGGTGAGCTTTTCTTCAGCTTCTCCATAATCTCCGATGCGGGGATGCCGGTGATTCGGCTCAGTTTGGCGGCGACATCGGCTCTGTCTTTCGGTCGGATGTTCCGCGGTGTTGCCGAGAGCGTCCAGCGGGGCAGGTCGACCGCCAGCAGGTTGCCATTCCTGTCCACGATGCTCCCTCGTTCTTGTGTCGCGATGGTGCTGCTCGCCGCGAGGGCGACTTTTTTGTTCTGTATTTGCAGGCGGAACATCTGCGCTACGAGAATGAGGAAAAAGGTACCTACGAGTGCCATCAGTACGTTTATCCTCGTTTGAAGCTGCGATCGTTTCATGTTACGTGGTCCTCGACTGTTGATGTCTGGTTTGCCGCTTCATATGTCCTTGATTGTGTTCAATTGTTGAAAGCGCTTGGGGTGTTGTGCTTCTCCTTCACCCATCGCTACCGCTTGTCCACGCCACCTCGCGCGCGGGTAAGCTTTACTCCTCTGTCGTCAGGGCAACGGCTGCGTTTCAGCTCTGGCTACGCCGGATACCTCCAGGTAGTAAGTTATGCCGCGGTCGGTAAGCCCTACCTGGCGGGCGTAATTCGTTGCGGAGGAGATGTTAGTCTGTTTCGCCAGGGCGGTCTCCAGCATGGCATTCTCCCACCTTACCATCTCGATTTTGTGTGTCAAGTCGTGGGCCTGAGAGCGTATCACGGCCATCTGAGCCGCCTGGTGGATATATGTTACCAGAAGTAACGTGGCGATGACAAGACCCAGAAGGAAGCGGATGAGTCTTTTGTACTCTTCCTGGATCATTATGCCACTGTAGATGTTTCTGTTTCGCCATGGTAGAGTGTTGTTTAGATGTAGTGTTTCCCACATGATCGGTCTCCTTCTTTTCTGCGCTGTGCTATAGCTTTTCGGCTATCCTCAATTTAGCGCTCCGGCTTCTGGGATTTTTCTTGATTTCTTCTTCCGATGGTTTTATGACCTTTCGGTTTATCAGCTTCAAGGTAGGTGAGCGGACGACCCCACCGCATTCGGGCCATCCGTCGCACCCTTTTGCCTCTTCTCTCATGTAACGCTTGACGATTCGATCTTCCAGTGAGTGGAAGGTTATCACTGCCAGCCTGCCCCCTGGTTTCAGCAGTTCGACAGCTTGTGGGAGCACGGCCTCCAACGCTTTCAGTTCTTCGTTTACCGCTATGCGTAGTGCCTGGAATGTCCTGGTGGCTGGGTGCAATTTGCCTCGCCTGCCTGCCAGATGTAGAATGATGTCTGTTAATTGTCCGGTAGTTTGTACCGGCCTTGCCTTAACAATGGCTCTCGCGATGCGGCGGGCTCTTGATTCTTCGCCGTAGCGTCGAATGAGGTTGGCCAGCTCTTCTTCGCTTAGCCCGTTGACCAGGTCTGCGGCAGTGACGGGCTGGTCTGGGCTGAATCTCATATCCAGTGGTTCGTCTCGCTGGAACGAGAACCCCCGTCCCTCCGCCGCCAATTGGTCGGACGAGATGCCCAGGTCTAGCAGAATGCCGTCAACGCTGGTGAAGCCCGCCTCCAGAGCGATATTTTTCAGCCGAGCGAAGTTCCCATGGCGGAGTGTAGCTCTCTTGCCGTACGGTTGGAGCTTCATTCTTGCTCGTTTCAGTGCTTCCGGGTCAGCGTCTATTCCCAGAAGCCTGCCATTTGGCGTTGAGAGTTCGAGAATACCGGCGGCATGACCTCCTCCACCCAAGGTGCAGTCTATGTACATGCCGCCGGGATGGGGGGCTAGGCTTTGCAGTATCTTTTTGTAAAGTACCGGCTCGTGCAGGCTGGCTTCCATGGCGTCGCTTATGGCAGTTCCGTCCAGTCGGGCGGCCCCTGGGACGTCATTTCGGCTTCGTATTCTTTCCAGTCGTCCTTGTTCCATATCTCGAAATGGTCACCGATGCCGACGAAGACGACTTCTTCCGTGATATTGGCGTACTCCCGGAGCGGAGCTGGAAGCAGCACCCGTCCCTGGCCGTCGGGAATAGCCTGGCTTGCCGTGGAGAAAATGTGCCGCTGATACTTCCTTACCAGCGGGTGTTTTGGGTCCTTTGCAAGGGCTTTTTGAGCTTTTTCTTCCCAACGCTCGGCAGGGTATCCTTCCAGGCAGGCATCGAAGCCTTTGGCGATCACGACGCCGTTTGCCAGTTCCTGCCGGAAGCTAGAGGGTATGGTGACCCTGTTTTTTTTGTCGAGCGTATGCTCGTACAGCCCTGTGAAGTAGAACATTTCCCTTTCGTGACCCTACCGCTTTGATCTGGGGCGATGTGAGCCATTTTCCCCCACTTCTCCCCACTTTTGGCATAGTATAGGAGGTTTTTAAGGGGATGTCAAGATACTTTTGGCGTATGTTCGCAATTTTAAACTTAAGCATTTTGTCGTTTGATATTGTCCTACACGAAAGTGGTGTGATGTTGTGCCAAAGTATATCGTGAATATGTCTTTGGCGCCAGGTGGGTTTTATGAGCATAAATGTACTATACGAACCGCATCCACAGGAGGTCAGTTATGAAGCCTATTGTAGAATGTGTTCCAAATTTCAGTGAGGGAAGGCGCCAAGAGGTAATTGATGCCATTGTGAATGCCATGGCATTCTCGCCAGGGGTCCGCATTCTGGATGTGGAGAAGGATGCGGATCACAACCGGTCTGTGGTCACCATGGTGGGAGACCCAGATGGTGTTCTGGAGGCTGCTTTCCAGGGGATAGCTGCCGCGTCTCGGCTTATCAACCTCGATGAGCACAGAGGTACTCATCCGAGGATCGGAGCCGCGGATGTGGTGCCTTTGGTACCGATAAGCGGTATCACCATGTCGGAATGCGTGGCCCTTGCTCGGAGGTTGGGGGGGCGGGTGGCCAGTGAACTTGGAGTGCCGGTTTACTTCTATGAGGAAGCAGCAATCAGGCCGGACCGACGCAATCTGGAAAACATCAGGAGAGGTGAGTACGAGGGATTGAAAGCGAGGATAGGCAAGGATCCTGACGCCAAGCCAGATGTAGGGCCGGAGAAGCTAGGGCCTGCCGGAGCCACCGTCATTGGTGCCAGGCAGCCGTTGATTGCTTTCAATGTGTATCTGAGCACTGATAATGTGGAAATAGCCCGCAAGATTGCCAGGGCGGTGCGCCACTCCAGCGGTGGGTTCCGTTTCGTGAAAGCCCTGGGGATGCTGGTAGGCGGACAAGCGCAGGTTTCAATGAACCTGACGAACTTTCATCGAACGCCGATGTACAGGGTCGTTGAGGCAATCCGGCGAGAGGCGGCACGCTATGGCGTTACGATAACCCATAGTGAGATCGTCGGACTGGTACCCCACGACGCCCTGATCAATGCTGCCAGGTGGTACATGCAGATAGACAACCTGACACCTGATCTCATCCTGGAAAACCGCCTGTGGGGAGAGGAAGGCGTGAGATGACCATACTCGTGGACGGTCACAACTTGATCGGCACCGGAGCTCTTCCTGGAATTTCCCTGGACGATGAGGATGATGAGGTGCAGTTGGTGTCGCTTCTCAAGGCGTACAAAGCGCGTGTGAGGCAAAAAATCGTCGTGGTTTTCGACCGGGGCTTGCCGGGAGGGCTGTCACGTTCTCTTTCCGGTGGGGGGCTGTCGGTGAGGTTTGCCTCGGCTGGATGCTCCGCCGACGATGTGATTGTCGCTTTGGTGCACAAAAGCCCGACGCCTGGCAGTGTGACCGTCGTGACCTCCGATAGGGAATTGGCGTCCAGAGTTCGGAGGCTTGGGGGGAGGGTTGTCTCCTCGTTGGAGTTTGCCGCGGAGATCCGGAAGCCTCCGCCGCGTCCGGAAGTCTCGGAACGGGAACGCCTGCACCTTTCCCGAGACGAGGTGGA